>SBFL01000310.1 GCA_006227965.1 Bacteroidota bacterium
TACTGAGCCTCTGATTACAGGGGCTTTTTTATTGTAGATATCCCGGAATCCTTTTTTTGAATTTGTTGTACATTTGAAGGACCAGCCGTACTTCAGATTACGTGAACCATCTTATGGACCAGCCCTCTTCTCCATTCAGCAAACAACAATTACTCCCCCAGGAAGAAAAACTGGAAGTCCTCAAACAAAAGGGGGAACTGTTTATTGGCATCCCCAAGGAAAGCCAGTACCAGGAACGACGGATCTGCCTAACTCCCGATGCCGTTAATGCCCTGGTTGCACACGGCCATAAGGTCCTTATAGAAGCAGGTGCCGGGGAGGAAGCCAATTTTGCGGATCTGGAGTACACCCAGGCAGGGGCTGCTATTACCCGGGATCCCAAAAAAGTATTCGGCTGTCCGATTATCCTGAAAGTAGAACCCCCTACCCTTGCGGAAATTGAAATGATCAATCCGCAAAGCATTCTGATCTCAGCCCTGCAGATCAAAATGCAGAATAAATCCTATTTTGAAAACCTGGCCAGAAAACGGATAACAGCCATCGCATTTGAGTATATCCGGGATGATGAAGGGAAATATCCTGCCGTTCGGGCCCTGAGTGAAATTGCAGGAACCTCCTCCGTGCTTATAGCTGCCGAAATTATGGCAGCACAGGAAGGGAATGGGCTTATGTTCGGTAATATAAGCGGCGTCCCCCCTGTTGAGGTGGTAATTCTCGGTGCGGGGACCGTTGGTGAATTTGCTGCCCGTTCCTCCCTGGGGCTTGGAGCCAACGTCAAGATTTTCGACAATTCGCTTACTAAACTCAGGAATATACAGCGCAACCTGAACCGAACGCTCTATACCTCAACCCTGCAGCCCAAAAATCTTCTAAAATCCCTTAAACGCTGCGACGTGGCCATTGCGGCCGTCCGGGGCAAGGACCGGGCACCCGTGCTGGTCTCAAGTACGATGGTAGAGCACATGAAAAAAGGTGCGGTGATTATCGATGTCAGCATCGATATGGGCGGGTGTTTCGAGACCAGCGAAGTAACCACCCACAATAAACCCACCTATGAAAAATACGGGGTGATCCATTATGCAGTACCCAATATTCCTTCCCGTTACCCCAAGACCTCGTCCATTTCCGTCAGCAATATGTTTACCCCCTACCTGATGAAAATCGGTGAGGATGGGGGGCTTGAAAATTCCCTTCGTTTTGACAAAGGCCTCAGGAATGGCCTGTATATGTATCATGGCATCCTGACCAATCGTACTGTCGGGGAGTGGTTCCAGATGAAATTCAGCGACATCAACTTCCTTATTTTCTGATTCATGCCCTTCTTAAGACGACTGGGATACTTTCTGATCGGACTCTCCGTTGGTTTGATATTTCTCGCTGTTTTCCTGAAGAAAAAAACGGATGAAACCGGCACCGAGTTCTGCTACCTTCCCAATTGCAGGGTTTTAAAAGAGCTTCGGTCCAAACCCCTGCAAACAGACCCCGCCCTGAAAGTGGCCGCCGACAGCCTGCTTGTTCAGTACCTGCTCAAAGAAGGGGATGTGGATTTCCGACAGAGCGACACCAAGGCAGAGCCTTGTAAAATCTACCGAATAAACGGCTCAAAGGGTGGAAGGGCCCTGAGTATCACTATCGAGAACTGCGAAACTCATGCCCTTCTAAGGGAATATGAGGAGAAAAAAACCTGATTTCTAAAGTTTCCGGCGTTCCCGCTCTTTTCTTAGCAATTCCAGCTCCCTGTTGGTCTGCCCTGCAACAGAGGTATTCTCTTCGGCCCGCCTGATCAGGTACGGCATGACGTCCCGAACGGGACCAAAGGGCAGGTACTTGGAAACATTGTAGCCGGCAGCTCCCAGGTTAAAACTGATGTGATCGCTCATGCCATAGAGCTGGCCAAACCAGATGCGGGGATCATTTTTGGGTATTTGTCGCTCCTGCATCTGCCGCATAAGCTTATATGAACTCCGTTCATTATGAGTTCCCGCATAGATGGAGATATCCCCCAAATGGTCCAGGCAATACGTTATCGCCTCATTGAAATTATCATCGGTTTCCTGTTTGGAGGAACACATGGGCGTGGGATATCCGTTTTCTTCGGCCCTTTCATTCTCTTTTTCAAGATAGGCTCCACGAACGAATTTAAGCCCAATTTTGATATGGTCCTCACTGGCGCGGTCATGGAGTTTTTTCAGATACTCCATCCGGTCCCACCGGTACATCTGAAGGGTATTCCAGACAATCGGGGCTTTTCTGTTAAAGGCCCTCATCATGTCCTCCACCAGGTCATCGGCGGCATCCTGCATCCAGCTCTCCTCCGCATCTATAAGCGGGGGCACATTCAGGTCATAGGCCTTCTGACAGGTTTTTTCATAGCGGCGAACCACCCTATCCCATTCAGCCTGCTCTGCAGATGTGAGCTTTTCACCACTCCCCTTCTTCTGATACAGGGCGAGTCTGCCGTAACCGGTTGGCTTAAAAACAGCAAATGGAATCGCGTCCTTTTGTTTTGCGAAATCCAGGATTTCCAGGGTCTTTGCCAGGGCATCGTCCAAAGGATCCTCCGTATCCTTTCCCTCCACGGAATAATCCAGGATAGTACTAACCCCCTTCCCCCACATTTTTTCCACAACGGGCATGCAGTCCCGTTCGCTCACCCCACCACAAAAATGATCAAAAACGGTGGTCCGGATCAATCCCTCCACCGGGAGCTTCGCTTTTATGGCAAAATTGGTAATCCCCGTACCTATTTTTACCAGCGGTTCAATTGAAATCAGCTTAAACAAAAAGTACGCGCGTTCCAGTTCCGCATCATTTTTAAGGGCGAAGGCAGTGGCGGTATTCTCGAAAATTTTTTCCATGGGTGGCAGGTTCATCCGTGACAGACAAATATAGTTGCTACGGCAGAAAAAAGAATCCAAATATTTTAGGCTATTTTGTCTCCAGAAACAAAGCCCATGAAGCCGATTGACAGTGGATCGTGTATGGTATATTTCGGAGAAGCCACCAGGTCTGCACTCGCATCATACACGAAGACCAACAGGTTCTCCAAGGTGTTTGTACTCACAGATGCCAACACGGCAATTCACTGCCTTCCTGTATTTAAGAAGGAATTTGCAGAAGTGGCAGATGCGGTTCATTTGAGCATACCGTCCGGAGAAATACACAAAAACCTGGATACATGCATGAAGCTTTGGGAGCAACTCTCAGAACAGGGGGCAGACCGAAAGAGCCTGCTTCTCAATCTGGGGGGAGGCGTGGTTACCGATTTGGGTGGTTTTGTCGCCTCGACCTATCAACGCGGAATTTCCTTTGTCAACATCCCCACTACCCTGCTCTCCATGGTTGATGCCTCCGTGGGCGGTAAAACAGGAGTCGACCTGGGTACCCTGAAAAACCAGATAGGCGTGATACAGAACCCGGATTTGGTTCTGATCCGGCCCGGGTACCTTGCCACCCTGGACAACAGGCAACTCAGAAGCGGATTTGCAGAAATGCTCAAACACGGTCTGATCATGGACCATCAGTACTGGGAGCAACTTAAGGATCTCGAAAATTTCCAGTCCCTGGACCGCTGGATCTACAGGAGCGTACAGCTCAAAAATGAGGTGGTTATGGCCGATCCGAAGGAAAGCGGCCGCAGGAAAATCCTGAATTTCGGTCATACCCTCG
>SBFL01000197.1 GCA_006227965.1 Bacteroidota bacterium
AAGGTTATGGAGCCCGTCTTCGAGAGCCAGACGAAAACCAAGCTGGGCTCGACAGATATGGGAGGGGACCTGCCCACGGTCCGCACCTATGTTAACGACTTCATCGGGAGAAACCTGGACAACTACCTTCATAAGAACCCGGAGACGGCCGAAAAAATCCAGAGGAAGATCGTTCAGGCGGAAAAGGAACGGAAAGAACTTTCCGGAATCCGTAAACTAGCCCGGGAACGGGCCAAGAAGGCCAGTTTGCATAACAAAAAACTCAGGGATTGCCGGGTCCACCTGGGTGATATGAAGATGGACCGGCGCCTTGAATCCACCCTTTTCATCACCGAGGGGGATTCTGCCTCCGGGTCTATTACCAAATCCAGGGATGTGAATACCCAGGCCGTTTTCAGCCTCAGGGGCAAACCGCTCAACTCCTATGGGATGAGCAAGAAAATCGTATATGAGAACGAGGAGTTCAATTTGCTGCAGGCAGCCCTTAATATCGAGGATTCCATTGAGGACCTTAGGTATAACAACATCGTGATTGCCACCGACGCCGACGTGGACGGAATGCATATCCGCCTGCAGCTGATTACTTTTTTCCTGCAGTTTTTCCCGGAGCTCATCAAGGAAAACCACCTGTACATATTACAGACCCCGCTGTTCCGCGTGCGGAATAAGAAAGAAACTATTTACTGTTACAGCGAAGAGGAGAAGAAAGAAGCCATCACCAGGCTTACCGGGAAACCCGAAATAACGCGTTTCAAGGGTCTTGGTGAGATTTCCCCCGACGAATTCAAACACTTCATTGGAGATGATATCCGCCTGGAGCCCGTCATGATGGACAAGGCCATGTCCGTTGAGGAACTCCTTAAATTCTACATGGGGAAGAACACCCCGGACCGGCAGGGATTCATCATTGAAAACCTGAGGGTGGAATTGGACCTGGTGGAAGAAAATCAAATATAAAAGCCACAGCGCTTTGCTTTTATGGTAGAAAACGGATCAGAAAACGAGTCACAGCAGGAAGAGCACAAGGAGGAAGCGCTGACCCGTGTTACCGGCATGTACAAGGACTGGTTCCTGGACTATGCCTCCTATGTGATCCTGGAGCGGGCTGTTCCTGCCATTGAAGACGGTTTTAAACCGGTGCAGCGTAGGATCATGCACGCCCTCAAAGAGCTTGACGACGGGCGCTACAACAAAGTGGCCAACGTGGTTGGGCATACCATGCAGTACCACCCCCATGGGGATGCCAGTATTGCAGATGCCATGGTGCAGTTGGGTCAGAAGGACCTCCTGATTGATACCCAGGGGAACTGGGGGAATATCCTGACAGGGGATGGGGCAGCCGCTCCCAGGTATATCGAGGCCCGACTTTCAAAATTTGCCCTGGAAGTAGTCTTTAGTCCGAAGATCACCGAATGGCAGCTCTCCTATGACGGGCGGAAAAAGGAACCGGTGAGCCTGCCGGTCAAATTCCCCCTGCTGCTGGCCCAGGGAGCCGAGGGAATTGCAGTGGGGCTCTCCACCAAAGTCCTCCCGCATAATTTCAACGAGCTTATCGACGCCTCGGTCAACCACCTCAGGGGCAAGCGATTCACCCTCTATCCGGATTTTCCCACCGCCGGTATTATCGACATTACAAACTACAGCGACGGGGTTCGTGGTGGCAAGGTTCGGGTACGGGCCCGGATTTCGCAGGAAGACAAGAGTACCCTGAAAATAAGTGAGATACCCTACGGGACGAATACCTCCAGTTTAATTGACTCCATCCTCAAGGCAAACGACAAGGGCAAGATCAAGATCAAGAAGATTGAGGACAACACCGCGGCGGAAGTGGAGATCCTGGTACACCTGCCCAGCGGGATATCCCCGGACAAGACCATAGATGCCCTGTATGCGTTTACGGCCTGCGAAACTTCTATTTCCCCCCTTGGGTGTGTCATTGAAGACAACAAGCCTTTATTCCTTGGCGTCAGTGAGATGCTCCGACGTTCCACGGACCACACCGTGGAGATGCTGCGGGCTGAGCTGGAAATTCAGCTGGGGGAGCTGGAGGAACAATGGCATTTTGCCTCACTGGAACGCATCTTCATAGAGAAACGCATCTACAGGGATATCGAGGAGGAAGAAACCTGGGAAGGGGTTCTCAGGGCCATAGATAAAGGATTAAAGCCTCACACAAAGCACCTGAAAAGGGAGGTTACCGAAGAAGACATCATCCGCCTGACCGAAATCCGGATTAAACGAATTTCCCGCTTCGACCTGGACAAGGCGCAGCAGCATCTGGAGAGCCTGGAAGGGCGTATTGAAGAGACCAGGCACCATTTGAAGCACCTGGTTGAGTATGCCATTGAGTATTTTAAGGAGCTGAAGAAGAAATACGGTAAGGGGCGGGAGCGCAATTCCGAAATTCGCATTTTTGATGAGATTGAAGCTACCAAGGTAGTGATCCGGAACACCAAACTCTATGTGAACAGGGAGGAAGGCTTTGTGGGGACCTCCCTCCGCCGGGATGAGTACGTGACCGATTGCAGTGACATCGATGACATCGTTGTTTTTACCCAGCAGGGGGAAATGATGGTCACAAAGGTGGATAGCAAAACCTTTGTGGGCAAGAACATCATTCATGTGGCGGTGTTCAAGAAGAAGGACAAGCGCACTACCTATAACATGATCTACAAGGATGGACGGGGAGGAGGGAGTTATGTGAAGCGGTTCCACGTTTCTTCCATTACACGGGACCGGCTGTATGACCTTACGTCGGGTAAAGGCGGTTCCCAGGTTTTGTATTTCAGTGCCAACCCCAACGGGGAGGCAGAAGTGGTTTCCGTTCATTTGCGGCAGAAGGGAGGCATAAAAAAGCTCAAATGGGACCTTGATTTTGCCGATGTAATGATCAAGGGCCGGAACGCCAGGGGAAATGTTGTGACAAAATACGCCGTTAAACGCATAGAGCTCAAGGAAAAAGGGTTATCCACCCTGAAACCGCGTAAAATCTGGTTCGATGATACCGTACAACGACTCAATGTGGACGAGCGCGGTGAATTGCTAGGAGAGTTTACTTCCGAAGACCGGTTGCTGATCATCACCCAGAAAGGGGAGTTGAAAACGCCTATTCCGGAGCTGACCATGCATTTTGATGGGGATATGATCGTCCTGGAGAAGTGGAATCCCAACAAACCCATTACTGCCATTTACTGGGAAGGTGAAAAGGAATTGTTTTACGTAAAACGCTTTCTGATTGAAAATCCCGATAAAGAGGAGAATATCTTAACGTACCACCCAAAAACCTACCTCGAGAAAATTTTCACTGACTACCGCCCTGTTGCCGAGATTGTGTTTGCCAAAAAACGGGGCAAGGAGCGTAAGCCCAATGAGGAAGTGGATCTGGCTGATTTTATTTCGGTCAAGGGCATAACCGCCATGGGCAACCAGCTTACGCGTGAGAAAGTACTGGAGATCAATTCCCTGGAGCCCCTTCCCTATGAAGAACCAACCCAAATGGATACAAGGGACATGGAAGTGGTGGACGAGGAAAATATCATTCCAGCCGCATCCCAGGAAAGTAAAAAAGGGGATGCCCCGGGGTCAGGCCCGGCGAACACTGGCCAGCCCACCCTTTTCTAGCATATGGATTCACCCCGTACCCTCCGGCCTCTTCTCGGGGTAA
>SBFL01000031.1 GCA_006227965.1 Bacteroidota bacterium
TTGGCCATTCCGTAGGCATTTCCCTTGTAGGAATTATAGCGGCTGACGAAGTCACCCACACAAAAATCCCGTTTAAAGATAATATTATTTTTGACTGAATGGCCCGTGCGCTTTTCCAGCCGGTCGATCATAATATCAAAATAGGATTCCCGGAGCTCAGGCGTATCCTCCAGACCCGGGGCAAGGGGCATCAGGAAAAACCCGGTCTCTTTTCCCTCCGGCGCCATGGAAGCATCCGTTACAGATGGGAAATTAGCATAGAACAACGGATCTTCAGGCCAGGCAGGAGTATCGTAAATGGCCCTTGCGTGTCGTTCGAAATCCGTGTCAAAGAAAAGGTTGTGATGGCGAACCCCTTCCAGCTTTTTGTCGAAACCTACATAGAATAACAGGGAAGAGGGGGCAAAGGTGCGGTTTTCCCAGTAGGCTTCCGAATACTGACGGTATCCCAGTGGGAGAAGTGTTTCGGTATGATGGTAGTCTGCCCCGCTAAGCACGACATCTGCTTTGGTAACCGAACCGTTGACTTTAATGCCTGCAGCCCTGCTATTTTCGAGGAGGATTTCCTCTACGGGCGCATTGGTCCGGAAACTCACCCCCAGGGATTCTGCAAGGCTCTGCATGCCCTCCACAATTTTATACATCCCACCTTTCGGGTGCCAGGTTCCCAGCCCGAAATCCGCATAATTCATAAAACTGTAGAAGGATGGCGTCTTGGAGGGTTTGGCACCGAGGAATAAAACGGGGAATTCCAGAATGGAAATCAATTTGGGGTTTTTGAAATCCCTGCGCACATCCCTGCTAATAGTACTGAAGAACTGGCCGACCCTGAGAATCGTCTGTGCAGAGACTAATTCCATGGGTGATATCCCCGGCTTATAAACCATCTTGTTTATGGCGATATCGTAGTTATCGGCCGCTTTGGCAATAAACTTCAAGAGGGGTTTGGAACTCCCGCTTTCGATCCGCTCAAATTCCTCGCAGATCTCCTCCAGGGAATCCCCAATAGTTACCACTTCATCTTCAAAGATAATTTGGTAGGCCGGCTTCAGTTTCTCCAGCTCGTAATACTCGGAGGCGGATTTGCCGAAGTCACCGAAGAATTTCTCAAAAATGTCGGGCATCCAGTACCAGCTTGGACCCATATCGAAGGTAAAGCCATCCAGCACCAGTTTAGAGGCCCTGCCCCCAACCTGTTCATTTTTTTCAAAAACGATTACTTCAAACCCTGCCTGAGCCAGGTAGCAGGAGGCTGAAAGCCCTGCAAATCCCGATCCGATAATGGCAATTTTTTTACTCATTGATTTATGGGGAGGGACGGGTTATTCCTGGAGTGCACTCAGCATCTGTTCAATGGAATGGAAGATAGCAATATTTTCAGGAAGCTGCGTTTCGGTGAGATGTTCAGTCTGCCGTCCCAAAATCCATAATTTTCCCGGTACCCCGGAGCTGAGCTTCTCCTGAAAGTCTTCAAGGTATTTATGAAGATCATCCTTGGTGGGAGTAACCGTGAAATACGAAAGAAAATAGGGGTTATCGTAGTACTTTTTTAGATCAACCAGGCTTTCGAGCGGAATGGTCTGCCCGAGGTAGATGGTTTTATGGCCCCTGAGGATGAGTTCGTAGTTGGCAAAAAGGAGCCCGATTTCATGGATCTCATTTTCAGGGAGAAAAAGAACGAACACCTTTGCTTCTTTACTGGGCTCCAGGGACTGGAGTTTTTCAGTGCTCGTATATATTTTCTGTTTAATCAGGTGGGTGATGAAGTGTTCATGTGCAGGGCCGATGGTATCCGACTGCCACAGGAGGCCCAGCTCATGCAGCAAGGGCATAAAGACCTCCCAGAAAATTTCCCGGAAGGATTTCTCCGCCAGCAGGCCGGAATAGGTTTTCTGGAACAGGGAATGGTCAAAATTGATCATCGCCAGCTTAAAGGCATTGATCGCGTGGCTCTTAACACTGTTCTGAACCACAATTTCACGGACGCGGTGGTTTATTTCGGATTCGGGGATCTCCGCGATCTTCGAAATTTTGTACCCGTTGTTGTAAAGGAGGGTAATATTGAGCAATTTCTGTAAACTCTGCAGGCTGTAGGTCCGGATATTTGTCTCTGTGCGCTCCGGGTTGAGCAGGCCGTATCTTTTTTCCCAGATCCGTATGGTATGGGCTTTGATGCCACTTAGGTTTTCCAGATCGCGTATCCCGAATGACTTTTTGACGCTGTTCATCTTTTAGAAATAATTCTTAAACAAATCTAACGTTTTTTGACGAACCAGGTCGTTAAGAACCGTTAAATTTAGGCGAGAGTCATTGCCGGGCCCGAATTGGCACTGAATGCGAATAACCATTCTGGTCTTTCTTGAAGGGAATTCGCAAAACAGGCGGATTTCTCTTAAAAGCGTCTTTCGGGATGCAGTCCGTTCAGGCTGAGGGAAGTGGTTTTGCCGGAAATGATTTCCGAAATGAGTTTTCCGGTTACAGGGCCCAGGCTCCAGCCCATCATGGCGTGTCCGGTGGCCAGGCTCAGGTTTTTCCACCCGGACACCCTTCCAATGTAGGGCAGTCCGTCAGGGGTAACCGGTCGCAGCCCGCATGCTGCCTTTGCTTCTTCCTGTGGTTGTACCTCGAAATCCTCGTAGTACTTTTCGGCCAGTCTGGCTATAGCGGCTACCCTATTTTTTCGGATATGGTGATTGATTCCGGAGAATTCCATGGTGCCGGCCAGGCGTGTAAACCCTTCCATGGGGGTAACGGCCACTTTGGCCTCCATCAGGATGGCGGGAAGTTTCACCGGGGTGGGCCGGTAAATATCGATGCGGTACCCCTTTCCTGCCTGCAGGGATAATTTGAGGCCAAGTTCCCCGGCAAGCAAGGGGCTCCAGGCTCCAGAAGCGAGAACCACTTCCTCGGCGGGAAAATCTTTCCGGTCGGACTTCACCCCGGTCAGGGTGTCCTTGACATGGGAAAATCCACGAACTTCCGTATTGGGATGAATCTCCACGCCCCGCGCCAGGAGATATTCCTTAAGTTTTTCCATGAGCTGTGTGGGGGTGGTATGGGCATCGCACTGGTAGTGCATGGCCCCTCTGATTTCCGGGCTAAGTCCGGGTTGCAGCATGGTGAGTTCTTCCAGGCTGAGTTCCCGGGCCTCGAGCCCGAGGTCCTGTACCCGGCGCATCACCTGAAGTTCCGCCTTTCCGCCTTTTTCGGATTTGTAGAGCATCAGCAGCCCATCTTTAACAAGTTGGAAATCCCCCAGGTCGCCGCCGTCATACATTTCCTGATATAATTCCTTGCTCAGGACGTTGATTTCGGCGATGATGGGAATGGCCTTATTTACTTTAGCGGAAGTGGAGGACCTGTGGAATTGCCAGGCCCATTTAATGAAATCGGTATCCAGACGTGGTTTCAGGTAAAAGGGACTGCTGCTGTCGAACATCCATTTGATGCCTTTGGCCATCATGCCCGGAGAAGCCAGGGGAATGATATGGCTGGGGGTGAGGTACCCGGCGTTTACATAGGAAGCCCCCCCATCCATGGAAGACTTGTCCAGGACCTTAACCTGGTGGCCTTCCTTGTGCAGGTAATAGGCGCAACTCAGGCCCATAATGCCCCCTCCGATGACCACTACATTTTTGCCCATATTGGAGTATCAAACAAA
>SBFL01000094.1 GCA_006227965.1 Bacteroidota bacterium
TCCCGGAGAGACCTGCATACCCTGGATGAAGACGTAAAGATGTACTTCCTGAACCAGATCACTGCCATGGATGCCTTTATCGCTTCCTGGGACTCCAAAATGTACTATGATTTTGCCAGGCCCTATGCCCTAGTACACGATTATTATCAGGATCAGGTGATCAAAGCCTGGGGAGGCCCCGGCAAAGGCATTATGGATATGCCCGGACAGCAATGGCGACCCTATTCTCCGGAGACGTTCCTCTGCCCACCCTTCCCAAGTTATACCTCAGGACACAGCACCGTTAGCGGTGCCTGTGGCGAAGCCCTGCGCCTGTTTACAGGCGACGATCACTTTGGTGTCGAAGTACAGCTGGTGCCCGGATCCCTGACGGAAGTGGACCCCGCTCATTACGGGGATACGGTCATGCTGAAATTCCCGACCTTTACCGAGGCTGCTGAAATGGCCGGGATATCCAGGGTCATGGGGGGTTACCATATTCAGGCAGACAACATCGCCGGTCTGGAACTCGGCCGTGACGTGGCACACAAAGCGTGGGAGTTCTACAACAAACATTTAGGAGGGGAATAAGGTTCCTTCGGGGCCCCGATCTCAGCTAAACCCAACAAAAAGCAAGTATGAATATTGTAAGCCTCGAGACGGCAGCCGGTTATGTGAAATCCGGAGACAGGGTTTTCGTACAGGGGGCCGCCATGACCCCCAATGCCCTGGTGAACGCTATTTGCGACCGTTACCGGGAACTGAAGCAGGTGGAGATCATCTCCATCCATACAGACGGAACTGTCAATTATGCACATCCCCCCTATAATGAATCCTTTAAGATCAATTCCTGTTTTGTAGGCGCAAACGTCCGCAAAGCCGTCAACACAAATAAAGGGGACTATATCCCTATCTTCCTCAGTGAGATCCACCTGCTTTTCAGGCGGAACCTGCTACCCCTGGACGTTGCCGTGGTACAGGTTTCCCCTCCGGACAAACACGGGTTTTGCTCCCTGGGCGTATCGGTGGACGTCACCCTTCCCGCCGTCCAAACCGCCAAAAAGGTCATCGCCCAGCTGAACCCTCAGGTTCCCCGGACCCATGGGGATGGGATCATCCACATCAGCCAAATAGATGCCCTGGTTGAAATTTCGGAACCCATCCACACCTTTCCCATTTCAGAAATCTCTGAAACAGAGGAGCGCATCGGGAAACACGTAGCCTCCCTGGTGGAGGATGGGGCAACCCTGCAAATGGGAATAGGCAATATCCCCGATGCAGTCCTTAAGAACCTGGACGGGCACAAACGCCTGGGGGTGCATACCGAGATGTTCTCAGACGGCCTGCTGCCCCTGATAGAAAAAGGAGTCATTACGGGGGAAGAGAAAGAAATCAAAACCAACAAGATCGTTACCTGCTTTGCTGCCGGGTCTAAAAAGTTATATGAATTCCTGGACGACAATCCCACCGTCCATTTCAAAGAGGCGGCCTACACGAACGACACCACCCTGATCCGCCGCAACCCAAAGGTAACTGCTATCAACAGCGCCATTGAAATTGACCTTACCGGTCAGGTTTGTGCGGACACCATCGGGAGTTATCAGTATTCCGGGGTGGGGGGCCAGATGGACTTTATACGTGGCGCCTCCCTTTCGGAAGGGGGAAAACCAATCATAGCACTGAACTCCGTAACCGGTAAGGGGATCTCCAAAATCACCCCCTATCTCAAGCACGGGGCGGGCATTACAACCACACGGGCCCACGTCCATTATGTGGCCACGGAATACGGGGTCGTGAATCTGTTCGGGAAAAACCTGCAGCAGCGGGCCAGGGCACTGATATCCATCTCCCATCCGGACCACCGCGAAATGCTGGAGGCGGCAGCCCGGGAACGGTTCGGATAGAAACGCCTTACTTCATAAAGAAAGGGGAGCTCCCGGATGCAGAACTCCCCTTTCCGAAAACAGCAACTTAAACTATATCTTAAAGGTAACCACCGGGATCGTGGAATGGTTGGCTATGTCCTCCCCGATACTTCCCATGAAAAAATGAGATATTCCCTTCCTTCCATGGGTGGGGATTCCGATCAGGTCTGCCCCGGTGCTTTCACTGTAGTTCAGCACTCCCCTCTCCACGCTGTAATCACAATATTTTACCACATCCACATCAGACTTGGTGAGGTCCAGGAATTTGGATATTTGTTCATCCATATCCCCTTCGCTTAGGAAATGATCTCCCGGGGTGTTGATATAAACGACTTTGAGTTTCGCACCCATTCTCCGGGCAAATTCCCTGGCTTTTTCCAGGGCCGGCAAAGTCTCTTCCCTGAGGTCACAGGCGAAGACAAAGTTTTCTACCTTGAAGTCCGGCCGGTGTTTCTTAACTACGATCACGGGCACCTCCGAATTCCGGACCACCCGCTCTGCGTTGGACCCGATAAAGATTTCTTCCAGGCCATCTGTGCCGTGGGAGCCCATCACGATCAGGTCCGCATTGTGTTTTTTAGCGATCTCATTCACCTCAGAAAAGACTTTATAATGCTTGATTACAGGGGTGATTTTAATGTCCTTCAGATACTCCCGCTCCAGGAATTCCGAAAGGCGCTTTTCTGCGGCTTTCAGCAGGAAGACCGTCTGCTCCGGATGATACGCCTCCGAAGATGAGATCATGGCGTAATTCAATTCCAGCATATGCAGGACGATAATCTGGGCCCCATGTTTCCTGGCGAGTGAAGCAGCTACTTCAAGCGCATATTCGGATTGTTGGGAAAAATCGACAGGTACGATGATAGTTTTCATGGCAAAGGGATTAAGTTAGACCGTCATTGAAAATAACCTGGTTTCCGGGGCTTTATTGTGTAAACGCAGGTCAAAGGCCATACAGATATTGCGGATAAAAACGCGTCCGGTCTCTGTTACGAGGAGGCGATCAGCGTCCGTTTGGAGCAGTCCGTCTGCCTCGGGTTCTTGAAGTCGTTCCCGTATTTCGAGGATTCGTTCCCGGGGCAGGCCCCTCTCCCAGGGAGTTTCGAACCTGCACATCAGATCCAGGATATGTTTGCGGATTAAAAGATCCTCGTCCGTTAGCAGGTGGCCCCGGTACACCGGAATGACACCGGAGGAAACCAACTCTTCGTATTCTTCAATGTTCTTGACATTCTGGGCAAAGCCGTACCAGCTGTCGCTGATGCTCGAAACACCCAATCCGACCATCATTTGGGTCCTCGAAACCGTGTAGCCCATAAAATTCCGGTGCAGTCCCCCTGTTTTAGAAGCCAGGTAAAGACCGTCCGTGGGCAGGGAATAATGGTCCATGCCGATATCCCTGTATCCGGCCTCAAGCAGCATTTTCTTTCCTAGTCCGTACTGCCGGCGCTTTTCATCCGGGGTAGGCAGGTCCGATTCCCGAAACCCGCGTTGTCCGATCCCCTTCAGCCAGGGCACGTGGGCATAGCTGTAGAATGCAATCCGGTCCGGCTTGATTTCAGCTGTTTTGCGGAGTGTTTCCTCCACGTGGTCCGTGGTCTGAAATGGGAGTCCGTAAATGATATCATGGCCTACCGAAGTATATCCCTCTTCCCGGGAAATCCTTGTAATTTCGGTGACTTGTTCAAAGGGTTGTATACGGTTGATGGCGCGCTGCACAGTCTCATTGTAATCCTGCACCCCATAGG
>SBFL01000042.1 GCA_006227965.1 Bacteroidota bacterium
AATGCAACCAACCCCTTTGATTTTATGGACATGATCTCCCTGCAGGGCAAGACCAATTTCTTTGAAAAGCGCGTCTCCGAGTACCAGAAGGCCGGGGTTCTTAACAAGGAGAAGGATTCTAATTCTCAAAAAATAAGTTTCGACGCGGATTTTTAATCCGGGGTGAGCGGCACCCGATTTACAGGGTATTCCATACCCTGACCGGTGGCGCCGCCATTCTGTGCCTTTGCGTAAACCTTTTCAAAAGCAACTAAACTAAAAACAACAGCATGTACGTAGTAAAGAGGGACGGGCGGAAAGAGCCGGTAATGTTCGACAAGATTACCGCGCGTATTAGAAAATTATGCTATGGACTCAATGACCTGGTAGATCCGGTAAAAGTGGCCATGAGAGTGATTGAGGGCCTTTACGAAGGGGTTTCCACTTCAGAACTGGATAACCTGGCTGCGGAAATTGCAGCAACCCTCACTACCACACATCCGGATTATGCCAAGCTGGCTGCGCGTATCTCAGTTTCCAACCTGCATAAGAATACGAAAAAGTCTTTTTCCGAGACGATGAAGGACCTCTATGAATATGTGAATCCCAGGACAGGTAAAAACGCGCCACTGCTTTCGGAGGAAGTCTACAAAGTGATTACAGAACACGCTGATGAGCTGGATTCAACCATTATTTATAACCGGGATTTCGGGTATGACTACTTCGGCTTCAAGACCCTGGAGCGGTCCTACCTTCTGAAGCTGAACGGGAATATTGTGGAACGCCCCCAGCATATGCTCATGCGTGTGGCCGTTGGCATCCATCTGGAGGATCTGGATGCCGTGAAGGAGACCTACGAGCTGATGAGCAAGAAGTATTTTACCCATGCCACCCCAACCCTTTTCAATTCAGGGACGCCCAAACCACAGATGTCCTCCTGCTTCCTGCTCGCGATGAAGGAAGACAGCATTGACGGGATTTACGATACCCTGAAACAAACCGCCAAGATCTCCCAGTCGGCAGGAGGGATCGGGCTTTCGGCACACAATATCCGCGCTACAGGGTCTTATATTGCCGGGACCAATGGCACCTCCAATGGTCTGGTCCCCATGCTCCGGGTCTTCAATGATACGGCCCGGTATGTGGACCAGGGAGGTGGAAAGCGAAAGGGAAGCTTTGCCATCTACCTCGAACCGTGGCACGCTGATATATTTGACTTCCTGGAGCTCAAGAAAAACCATGGCAAGGAAGAGATGAGGGCGCGCGACCTATTCTACGCCCTCTGGATCCCGGACCTGTTCATGAAACGGGTGGAGGCTGACGGGAACTGGACCCTTATGTGCCCGAATGAATGCCCCGGCCTCTTTACCACGCATGGAGATGAATTTGAGGGGCTTTATTCGGAATACGAAACATCCGGCAAAGGCCGAAGAACAGTAAAGGCCAGGGACCTTTGGGAAAAAATCCTGGAATCCCAGATTGAAACGGGGACCCCCTACATGCTTTACAAGGATGCAGCCAACCGGAAGAGCAATCAGAAAAACCTCGGCACCATCCGTTCGTCCAATCTCTGTACTGAGATCATAGAGTACACCGCCCCGGACGAAATAGCCGTTTGTAACCTGGCTTCCATTGCACTGCCGATGTTTGTGAAAAACGACAGTTTTGACCATAAGGAATTGTTCAGGGTCACCAGGCGGGTGACCAAAAACCTCAACAAGGCGATCGACCAAAATTACTACCCCGTCCCTGAAGCCGAAAATTCCAACATGCGCCACCGTCCTGTCGGATTGGGGGTACAGGGTCTTGCGGACACCTTCATCATGCTTCGCCTGCCATTCACCAGTGATGAGGCCAAAAACCTTAACCAGGAGATCTTCGAAACCCTTTATTATGCCGCTGTCACGGCTTCCGTGGAACTCGCTTCGGAAGAGGGTCCCTATTCTTCCTATGAAGGATCGCCTATTTCTGAAGGGCTGTTCCAGCACAACCTTTGGGGGGTAAAGGATGACGAGCTCCCGGGTCGCTGGGATTGGGAAAAATTGCGCAGGAAGGTCAAAAAGCACGGGGTCCGTAATTCTCTGCTTGTGGCACCCATGCCAACGGCCTCTACTTCCCAGATACTTGGGAATAATGAATGCTTTGAGCCATACACCTCAAACATCTATACCCGAAGGGTATTATCCGGGGAATTTATTGTGGTCAACAAACACCTCCTCGAAGATCTGGTAAGGCTTGGGTTGTGGACCGAGGAGCTCAAACAGGAACTGATGCGGGCCAACGGGTCGGTCCAGAACCTTGAGGGGATTCCTGTTGAAATCAAGGAACTCTACAAGACGGTTTGGGAACTCAGCATGAAGGACATCATCGATATGAGCCGTCAGCGTGGATATTTCATCGATCAGAGCCAGTCGCTTAACCTCTTTATGGAAAACGCCAATTTCGCCAAACTCACGTCCATGCATTTTTACGCCTGGAAAAGCGGATTGAAAACGGGCATGTACTACCTGAGGACCAAGGCGGCTGTGGATGCCATAAAGTTCACCCTTGACAATACCAGGAAGGAACAACCGGTGGCGGTTTCCGAAGGACAGGAAACCACAGCAAAGTCCGCAGAGCAGTTTTCGGTTAAAGCTACCCCGATGCAGGGAGATGCCGCAGAAGTTGATGTTGAGCCAATGAGCCCCGAGGAGATGCGGGCTCTCATCCAACAGACCAAAGAAGGTCAGGCCGATGATGATTGCCTGATGTGTGGTTCCTAGAGGAGCTTCTTTACAATAAAGGTGAGTGTTTATTTTAATCCAGGATGTCCCGGCAGGCGTTAAAATCTGTCGGGGCATTTATTATTGTGACAGGCCCGGGATCCGGGCCGGAGCTCTTTCTCACCGCGGAAATGGGGCTGAATTATCCAGCGATGGCCTAAGCAGGTTGCCTCCGGCCTTCAAGACCAGCAAACAGGTAACCAGAACTACGAGACAATAAACCATGCGGTGTTCGCTTCCGTACTATATATGTGAATGGATTAGGGATCGACCTTTCGATAGGCTTCAAGAATGGCGATTTCGCCTTCTTTCCCTGGGGATGAATTCCCATGCTCCATACCTAACACGCCATCGTATCCTGCGGAATGAATAAACTTAAACACATTAGTATAGTTGATCTCTCCGGTTCCCGGCTCCTTGCGGCCTGGGTTGTCCCCGATTTGGAAATAGGCGATTTCATCCCAGCAGGATTCAATGTTAGGGATAAGGTTTCCCTCCTGGATTTGCTGGTGGTAGATATCGAAAAGGATTTTACAGGAAGGCGAATCCACGGCCTTGCAGATTTCATAGGCCTGTGGGGACCTGGAAAGGAATAATCCCGGGTGGTCCCTAAAATTCAAGGGCTCCAGGACCATAATGAGTTCATGGGGTTCCAGGATTTCACAGGCCCGTTTCAGGCTTTCGATTACATGCGACGTCTGGTAGCCCATAGATAGGCTGAGGTCCACATGTCCGGGAACAACCGTCATCCAGGTGGCGCCCACCCTTTTGGCCACTTCCACGGATTCCCTGATTTCGTCCAGGAACCTGTCGCGGAGCGCAGGGTTCCCAGAAGCCAGGTTGGGTTCGGACCAGGCGATGGTATGGGCCACAAATACCCCCATCTGCATGCCGCGGTCTGCCATAA
>SBFL01000395.1 GCA_006227965.1 Bacteroidota bacterium
ATGGGCCCCACCCCACCGGGTACCGGGGTGATAAAGGACGCTTTTTTGCTGACCTCGTCAAAATCCACATCCCCGCAAATGTAGTACCCCCGTTCCCTAGTTTCATCCGGAACCCGGGTGATGCCCACATCGATTACGACCACCCCCTCTTTGACCATATCGGCTTTCAGGAATTTCGGGATCCCCAGGGCCGAAACCACGATATCCGCCTGCCTTGTCAGGGAAGCCAGGTCTTTGGTACGGCTGTGCGCCAGGGTAACGGTGGCATTCCCGGCCTCGCCTTTCTGGCTTAGCAGGATGCTGATGGGCCGGCCCACGATATGGCTGCGCCCGATAACCACGGCGTGCTTCCCGGAAGTATCCACCCCATACCTTTTGAGCAGTTCGATGATCCCGAAGGGAGTGGCGGAGATAAATGTTTCCATATTCAGGGCCATCTTCCCGAAATTGGTCGGGTGGAACCCGTCCACGTCCTTGTCCGGGTGGACTGCCATCAGGATCTTTTCCTCATCGATATGTTTTGGCAGCGGTAGCTGCACGATGTACCCGTCAATCTCAGGGTCGGCATTCAGGTCGTGGACCAATTCGAGCAGCTCCATCTCCGTGGTCTCCCCGGGCAGCTGCTTCAGGGTGGATTCAAACCCGATCCGCTTGCAGGCCCTCACCTTGCTCCCCACATAGGTGAGGCTCGCCCCGTCATTGCCCACCAGCACCGCCGCCAGGTGGGGCACCTTTTCCCCCCGCTCCTTCATTTGGGCCACCTCGGCCGCGATTTCGTCTTTGATCTGGTTGGAGATTTTTTTGCCGTCGAGTAATTTCATAGTCTTCAGTTGGCAGTGGCAGTTGGCAGCTTTTCTGATCCGAATTTTTCAGGTCGACTTATCATGTATTGTATAAGTCTGCCTACCTCCACTGAATGTTCTAAAAGTTCTTTTTTCTCCGAAGCGGTAAGATAACCACAATCTTTGGAAATTTCCAACCAGACCTGTGTTTCAGAATTCTCTGCATCCGCATCACTTAGCTTGCTGACAAAATGCCTTGGGTATTTTCTTTTTCTGTAAGCCTCTGCTATATTGGCACATACGGATCTTGACGATTTCCGTACCTGATCCGTCAGGGAATACCGCTCTTCTTTAGGAAAGTTTATGGAAAGTTTAAATATCTTCAAGGCAAGTTGATACCCCTTTTGATAAGCCAGAAGTTTCTGGAACCCCATACATTTCGATTTCCTTCAAAACAAGCATATCAAACTGAAACATGGCTGCACTAAAAACAAGTTTTCAATCAAAAGCACTGCCTACTGCAACTGCGAACTGCCAACTTTAAACCTCAGCGCATATTCTGCATCATCTGCATCATCTTCTTGCCGCCTCCGCCCTGCATCATCTTCATCATCTTGCTCATCTGGTCGAATTGCTTGAGCAGCTGGTTGACCTCCTGCAGGCTTGTGCCGCTTCCATTTGCGATGCGCTTTTTACGGCGGGCATCCAGCTTGGAGGGATTGGAACGCTCATCCGGGGTCATTGAGTGGATGATGGCCTCGATGTGCTTGAAGGCATCGTCGTCGATGTCCATCCCCTTCAGGGCCTTACCGGCGCCGGGGATCATCCCGACCAGGTCCTTCATGCTCCCCATTTTCTTGATCTGCTGTATCTGGCTCAGGAAATCATCAAAACCGAATTTGTTCTTGGCGATCTTCTTCTGGATCCTGCGGGCCTCTTCCTCATCGAACTGTTCCTGGGCCCGCTCCACCAGGGAAACCACATCCCCCATCCCGAGGATCCGGTCTGCCATCCGGGAGGGGTGGAACACGTCTATGGCATCCATTTTCTCTCCCGTACCGATAAACTTGATGGGCTTGTGGACCACGGATTTGATGGAGATGGCCGCCCCGCCCCGGGTATCCCCGTCCAGCTTGGTCAACACCACCCCGTCGTAATCCAGCACTTCGTTAAAGGCTTTGGCCGTGTTCACAGCATCCTGCCCGGTCATGGCATCCACCACGAAGAGGACTTCCTGGGGCTGCACCGCATCGCGGATGTTGGAAATCTCCGTCATCATTTGCTCGTCCACCGCCAGGCGTCCCGCGGTATCGATAATCACCACATTGTGGCCGTTGGCCTTTGCGTGGGCCACCCCGGCCCTGGCCAGGGAAACGGGATCTGTATTATCCTTATCGGAGAAAACCGGCACCCCGATCTGGTCCCCCACTACATGCAGCTGGTCAATAGCCGCCGGGCGGTAGACGTCACAGGCTACCAACAGGGGGTTCTTGGTCTTCCTGCTCTTCAGGTAATTGGCGAGTTTCCCGGAAAAGGTCGTCTTCCCGGAACCCTGCAGGCCGCTCATCAGGATGACCGTGGGGTTGCCCGAAAGGTCGATCCCCTCGGCGTCCCCGCCCATGAGTTCAGTGAGCTCGTCCTTGACGATCTTCACCATCAGCTGCCCCGGCTGCAGGGTGGTCAGTACGTTCTGACCGATGGCCTTGTCCTTCACCTTGTTGGTGAATTCCTTGGCGATCTTGAAATTGACGTCGGCATCCAGCAGGGCCCGACGGATCTCCTTGGTGGTTTCCGCTACGTTGATCTCCGTGATCTGCCCGTGCCCGCGCAATACGTGCAGGGCCTTGTCGAGCTTGTCGCTTAAATTGTCAAACATCTTTTTTGCTCAGGTTTTAAGGTCCTGCAAAGATAGGAATCTGTGGTGGAATGGAGAAGTGGGTTTTGAGTACGCAGTTGGCAGTGGCAGTGGGCAGAGGGGATGGTAATACCAGGTTCAAAGTTATAAGGTTCAAAGTTCAAGGTAAGGGGCTGCGGACTGCGACTGCTTACTGGGGACTTTGAAGAGTGGGCAGTTGGCAGTGGCAGTTGGCAGTGGGTAGAGGAGTGGCCCTTACGCGCTGTTCGAAGTTATAAGGTTCAAGGTTCAAGCCTGCCTGCCGGCAGGCAGGGTTCAATCAGAGTGGGCTATTACTTAGTAGGTCCTGATGCCTTCCTTAAACGTTGAACTTTGAAAGTCTGAGAAAGATCTAACTGCTGACTGCGACTGCTGGCTGAAGACTTTTGATATTTAATCATAATGAAACCTGCACTGGATAATCGTGCATTTCTGGTCGTTTCCCTTTTTCCCGCTTACCTTGTACACCAGTCGGTGTTCGGTGTTGATGCGCCTGGACCAACAGCCTTTTAGACCGAAACGCAAGGGTTCGGGTTTTCCAGGTCCCTTGAACGGTAGACGTTGAATGGCTTTTATCAGTTCCCTGATTTTGTATGCCGTATCCAAATCCGTTTCCAGCCAATAGGTGAAATCCTCCCAACCGTGACGGGTAAACTCGATGTTCATACCTCAGGGGTTGGGCAGCGATTCCGATTGAGTGTCAAAGGGAATCGTATCGTTTTTATCCACCTGCTCTAAGGACTCCTGCAACCGCCTTCTGTTGGCTTCTGTGGACAACAGGTATTCCGTTTCTTTTAAGGAATTATACTCTTTAATCGACATGATTACAACGGCTTCTTCGTCTTTGTTTCTTGGCACCACGATGACTTCCATAGATTTGGAAACAGCATCGAAGTACTTCTTCATATTCTTGCGCAAGGCAGAAATTGTTATCGCTTTCATGAGAATTATAATTGTA
>SBFL01000169.1 GCA_006227965.1 Bacteroidota bacterium
GTTTCTTCCAGGGCCAACCGGGTTTTGCATGCAACCTGTCAGGGAGAATCCCGTTCCGTATTCACTAAAGACAAATTTATATGAAAAACACCTTTCTTTGTTTAAACGCCTTTCTGTTCCTGCTGTTGTCCTCGTGTACCACCCGAGAAAATCCGGAACCCATTGCCGAATACTTTATAACCAAGGACCTTTCTTTCCTCCCGGACCATTTGCCATCCGAGGGGGCCAAAAGCTGGCCCGCGAACGGGTGTAAGGAAATTGAGGTAAAACTGAAGATCCCCCTGGTAGGGGAAGTCAAGACCACCCTCTTGCACTGCTGTGTGGATTATGTCTGCAACTCGGTTGCGCTCAACGAGATCCTGGATTTCTTCCTTGGGGACAAGAGGGCGGAAGGCCTGACCGTAATCGAGGTTATTTCCTCCGAAAGGGTAACATTTAACAAGTATGATATCCGGATACATCCCGGAATTTACCCACTGGACCCTAAAACGGGACGGATTCAGGACCTGGAGTACGAAGTGCGGATGACCCGGGAATAAAACGACTACAGATGAAGGAACACAGCATCCGAAGAATGGGCGCCTTTATAATTGACATGCTACTGATCAGTGTGGCGTATACCGGGCTAATGCTTCTGATTCCTGTAGAACAATTGAGTCAGGACTGGATCTTGAGGGGCAGGTCTTTCGAATGGTCCTTCGATCTTTTCGGATTTCTAACAGCCTTCTATTTCGTCGGTTCTGACCTTTTGAATAAGGGTGAATCTCCCGGGAAGGATATTTTGCACCTGAGAACCGTACGCAGGGCGGACGGTTCAGTACCCGGATACGGGCGGTCCCTGGCCCGCACTCTTCTGAAACTCATCAGTATCTGTATATTGCCGGTTGCGGCCTTCCTCTATCTTTGGAAGGGACGGGGCTTTACCCTGCATGATCTCCTGATCGGAACTACGGTCCTTCCCGCAAAGAAGTTGGAATCGGCCTGAAAAACCGATTGTTACCCATAAAAATGGACCCTTCGGGGTCCGTTTTTTAATCTTTTCCTGACTTCTTATCTGGAAACCGACTCTCCCGTAATGTCCAGAACCCCTTCCATTTTTAGATGTGTGATTTCCGGCTTCTCGGCCATACGGACCAGCGTAATATGGTCAAAGGAATTGGGGTCTTCCGGTGCCTGTGATCCGCCCGTGGTACCGAGGATGAGATAATCCATGGCATTTCGCTTACGGTGGGAGTACGTGTGGAAGTGTCCGTTGATGACCGTGTAGTTCCTTCCCTCCAGTGCTTCTTCCAGGGGGACGAGGCTGCCCTCCCCTTCCCGCATCCAAAGCGGCTTGTGCATCAGGACAAAGGTCCACCGGACATCCTGGTTTTCTTCCAGTACATCCCTGAAATAAACCACCTGTTCCTCACCCAGGTTCCCCATACTTCTTTCCGGCATTTTGTAATAGGTGGATTCCTGGTAATTTCCCTCCATGTGCCCGTCCAGGATACGAATGGCAGTATCCCTGGCATGATAGATTTCCATCATCCTTTTTTCGGAATAATCCTCTGAATCCATCATGAGGAACAACACGTCCTTGTATCTGAAATGGTAGTAGCAAGGGCCGTACCGGTTTTTCCAGAAATCCCGCATGGCCATATTGGTCAGGTCGTGGTTCCCGCCCAGGTAGAAGAAGGGCATTTTCAATTCCCTTGTCCTTGCATCGAAGGAATCCCATTCCTTTTTCAACTGCAGGGTATCCTCCGTACCACCGTATATAAGGTCCCCGACGCTCAGGACGAAGGTAGGGTCCAGGCGGTTGAGCTGTGATACGGCCTGGCTATAGATGCCGGGGCGTTCCCCCCCGTTGAGGTCTGAGATAATGGCAAAGATGAAATCCTCCTCCGTGTCTTCGAAATCCTCAGAGGACCATGGCCTGGCCCCTTCCGTGATCTGGTGTTGGAATTCTGGCAGGGGCGCATGCTGCTTGCAGCCTGCCACCGCCAACCCCAGGAACAGGTAAAGAATTCGTTTTGTCATGGTAAAAAGATACGGGAAAATGATCGGTTACCCAATAGCGATATTCACACCCGAACAGGTCCCAGCCCGGGTGCATCTGAGGGAATCAGAACCCCGTCCCTCAGATGGAAAAGGTTGGTATAGGGGTCGCCCAAAAGGTCCAGATGCCCGTCCAGGTCGGCATACTGGATATTTGGGCGGCTCAGGGCAAAGTGCAGACCGGCCGAGATTCCAAGACCGCATTCGTCCAGGCAGCCGATCATAACCTCCAGCCCTCCTGCCTTGGCCACGGAATTAATATGAGCGGCTTCCTGTATACCGCCCACTTTCTGCAGTTTGATATTGACCATATCCATCATCCCTTTCCTGGTGAGGTGGAAGGCATCTGCAAGGGATTTGATGCTTTCATCAGCCATGACGGGTTCCGGAATCTGGCGGCTGACATGGCGCAGTCCTTTCGGATCCCTGGTATGAGTCGGTTGTTCAAGGATCTCTATTCCAGATTTTCGGGTGCGTTCCATAAAGTAGATGGCCTGGGAAGGGGAGTAGCCCTGGTTGGCATCAAAACGCAGCGCAAACCCTGAACCATAGGCTTCCCGAAGCTTAAACACTTTTTCGATGTCTGCGTCGGGCTCCAGCCCCCCCTTTAACTACAGGACTTTAAACCCGGATTTGAGAAACTGGCCGGCCTGGTCAAGGGTTTCTTCCAGGGGACGGATCCCGATCGTGATACTGGTAAGGATCCTGGACCTATACCCTCCAAGGAGCTGGTATAAAGGGAGGCCGGCTTTCCGCGCTAGCAGATCAAAGAGGGCAATATCTACCATGGCACGTGCGGAAGGCCCCACTTCAGGGGTTTTTCTCAGTTCCCCATGGTAATAACTATGGCGGAAAGCAGCCCCTCCTACCAGGAGATTTCGGATCGGACCCCGGATCTGAGTGAGTACGTCCTCCGGGGATTCCCCTGTGATTTCAAGGTCCGGGGCGGCACACCCAAAACCGGTCAGCCCCTGGTCGGTTATGACCTTCAGGATGATGTTGTGGCTTTCGGAAACGGTCTCATAGGCAATTTGATAAGGCTCCGCTAGTTCCAGATCCAGTCTTTCGTATTCCAGGGCTGCTATCCTCATTTCAATACCGGTTCTGATGAAGTTCCTCAAGGGGAGTGTGCATGATGCTCTCCACAAATTCCACCATCTTCCGGATCGAGACCTCCCACATGACACGTCCCTTCTCGGCATTGCCTTTGGTTGCGTTACCGATAATGCCTGATTTCGAGAGCCGCTGTGTATGCACATACCAGCTGACCCCACGGTCGGAGGTAAAATCCAGGTACTCGTTGTCCAGGTCAATGGTCTCGTCAACAGCCTTGCTCATGTCCACCAGTTCAGGACGCAGGGCCAGGGTCGTGCTGGTTTCGATTTCACCAGCGTGGATATCGTTATGGGTATCAATCATTTCATAAAGGTCGATGTCACTGGTTTCCCCCGTTTCCACACATACAAAGATTTTGGCATCCCTGTTGATCATCTGGGCAGCATAGGTAAGTGTGGGTTTGTTATCCCCGTGCCCGTTGAGGAATATTATTTTTTTGATCCCATTGTGCGCCAGGCTCATTCCTATGTCGTAG
>SBFL01000159.1 GCA_006227965.1 Bacteroidota bacterium
CGGGGTGGAAGCCACCCTGGGGACAGATCCCAACAACCCGGATTCCGACGGGGATGGTATTGATGACGGCACCGAAGTAGGGACAGATCCGGACAACCCGCTGAACGAAGACGGGGATGAATTTATCGATGCCCTGGACTCCGACATCCTGGATACGGACGGGGACCTGGTCAACGACCAGCAGGACCCCGCCAATGATAATCCATGTGTCCCCAATGCGGACAGCCCCACCTGTATTGACCTGGCTGTTACCAAAACAGCAGACAACCTGGAGGTGGAGGCCGGGGAGGAAGTGGTCTTTACCATCACCCTGGAGAACCTGAGCGCCGGAGGGGTAACGGACATTCAGGTAGGCGACCTGCTGCAAACGGGCTTTGCCTATATTTCGCATACGACGTCCCTGGGCACCTACGATCCGGCTACAGGATTCTGGGATATTGTCTCCATGGACCCGCAAACCACGGAAACCCTTGAAATCCGGGTTACGGTCCTCGAAAGCGGCCTGTATACCAATACTGCCGAGCTGCTGGCCTCTTTCCCGGAAGATACCAATCCGGATAACGACATAAGTACCGTGGAAGTTCAAATCGCCCAGGGCGAAGGAGAAGACCTGGTGCTGGAGAAATTCGCCTCCGTGGCCGGTGGCAGGTTTATCCCTGATCAGGTATCTGCCCTTGTTGATGATCGGATAATCTTCCTGGTGGTTGTTCGGAATGAATCCCCCTCTGTCACCGCACGAAATATCAGGGTTGAAGACCTTATCCTGCCAGTGGGACAGAGTGGTTTTGACTACCTCTACCACAACTTTACCCCCCAGGCCGGAAATTCCTATGACCTGGCGACGGGTATCTGGAGCATTACTAACCTGATCCCCGGGGAGCAGGCGGAGCTAAGGATAGCTGTTGAAGTGCCCAGGGAGGGAAGTTTTACCAATTCTGCCCGGATATTAAGTCCGGACCCTGCTACTGGCCAGGAAGGCAATTATCAGGACAGTATTGAGGTTCGGGTTAATCAACGAACCCAAGCGGATTCCGGATTCGTGTTTAATCAATTCTCCCCCAATGGGGATGGAGTAAATGATTTCCTGGTGGTTTGGGATATAGGATCATTCCCCACCAATTCTATACAGATTTTTAACAGGTATGGACAGCCCGTTTTTGAAGATTCCAACATGACTGATGATCAGGTGTGGGATGGTACCCATAAAGGGAACCAGGCCCCGGAGGGTACCTATTATTACATCCTTGACCTCGGACCGGACAGGGAGGTCGCCAAAGGGTGGATACAACTGATTCGATAATATGAACGAACGCAGAGACCAAAAAACGTTTGCGATCCCCACGGCCTTTTGGCTAATGGTCCTGCTGTTGTCTTTTGGCAGCCTGCAGGCACAACGGGAGCCGTTTTACACCCAGTACATGTACAACATAGGGAGCTTTAATCCGGCCTATGTGGGCACTGTCGAGAACACGGATTTCAATCTGCTCTACCGTGCCCAGTGGATCGATATCCCGGGGGCACCCCGCACGATCCGGTTCGGGATCAACGCCCCCCTGGGCAACCGCAAACACGGTTTGGGATTTAACGTTATGAACGACCAGTTGGGGCCAACCACATCCACCTTTGTGGATGTTTCCTATTCCTTTCAGATCGAATTCAACTACGATGTATTCCTTTCCTTCGGCCTGGATGCCGGGGGGAGTTTCCTGAATGTGGATTTCTCCAAGGGGTCCTTCGAAAACCCGGGGGAACCTATCCTGAATGAAGAAAATATCAGTGAATTCACTCCCACGGTGGGTGCAGGGATCTTTCTGTATCACCAGCTCTGGTACCTGGGGGTTTCTGTCCCGAATTTCCTGACAGACGGGCTGTACAGCAATGCCGTGGCCCAGGTAGTGGAAGACCAGATGCAGTTTAACTTCATAGGAGGGTATGTTTTTGAGCTGAACGACAACCTGAAGTTCAAACCGGCCTTTCTGGTGAATTATATTTCCGGATCCCCGGTCAACGGAAATATTTCCACGAACTTCCTGCTCAATGATAAATTCACATTAGGGGCGGCGTACCGCTTTGATAATGCGGTCAGTGGCCTTGCAGGGTTTCAGGTAAGTGAGAATATCTTTCTGGGGTATGCCTATGATTACAATACCAATGGGCTTGGGGGCTATAACAGCGGTTCCCACGAAGCTATTGTCAAGTTCAATCTCGGCGGCAGCGGAACAGGGGAGCGCAAGGGCAAGAAAGAAAAAGGAAAAGGAAAACAAATTGACAGTCCGCGGTTCTTTTAAGATATGGATATGATCAGCAGGTACATTATCACCGGATTCTGTGTTTTGACAATTGGGTGGCTACAGGCCCAGGAGAATTCCAGGGCAGACCGGCTGTATTTTGAATACGCCTATGGGGCGGCCGTAAAGGCCTATGAGGAGGAAATGAAGGAATACCTCCTGAGCTCCGGCCAGCAGCTGAACCTGGCGGATGCCTACTTCAGGACCCGGGAATACGAAAAAGCGGCGGATACCTTTATGGAGGTCTATAAAAAAGACAGCCTGATGACCAATGCCCAGTTCAATACCATGCTGCAGGCCCTTTCCAAAACCTCCGGACCGCAGCGTGCCAAGGCCTTTCTGGCCACCCGCTCGGACCAGTTGTCCCCTTCCCTGATGGAGAACACCAGTTTTAACTACGAAATCCTGGAGGATGCGGCAGCCTCTGAACTGGATTACGATATTTACGATCCGGGGTTCAACAGCCCGCAAACCGATTTTGCCCCGGCCTTTTTCGGGACAGACCAGTTGCTGTTCTCCTCTTCAAGGCCTTTGGCCAAAAAGGAGACCTATATGCCCACAGGAGAAGCCTACCTGAATATTTACGGAACCACCCTTCAAACCGGGGGACAGGCTGGCAGACCGGCTGCTTTACCATGGATCCCATCCATAGAATTCCATCAGGCAACACCCTTCTACAGCGAACAGTTGCAGGCTCTGTTCTATGTACAGTCCAATATGGAGGAGGATGGCCTGGCGTTCGACCCCTCTGGAAAAAACAGCCTGGCCATTTGCAGGGCGGGCAGGAATGGCTCCTTTGAATACCTGTTCCGGGACCTGAGCACCTCTTTCTATTATCCTTTTTATGATGATCGCAGCGGCAAGCTCTATTTTGCAGCAGACTTCGATAAGGGCTATGGGGGGACAGATCTGTACTATGTGTATACTAATAGGGGGCAGATCATGTCGGAACCTGTAAATCTGGGGCCCCAGGTCAACACACCCGGGAACGAGATTGCCCCATTTATTTTTGACGGGAGCCTTTATTTTTCCTCCGATGTTTTTTACGGGCACGGCGGGATGGATATCTACAAGTCCGAAGTGCTGGAAGGGGACTTTTACAGCATACCGGTCAACCTGGGCCCGCGCATTAATTCGCCCCAGGACGATTTCGGATTTATCATACGAAATAATAATCAGGGAGGATACCTAGGATATTTTGCCTCAAACCGCCCCGGCGGGCAAGGGGGGGATGATATTTATGGATTCAGGGTAGCTGAGAAACCTGGATTGATGACCCTCGTGGTACGGGGAACGGTTCAGGATCCGGGGGGTATCGGAATTGAAAAGGCCTTTGTGCG
>SBFL01000059.1 GCA_006227965.1 Bacteroidota bacterium
CGAGGCGCGGAGGATCATCAAGGAGCATGTGAACGCGAATTCGGCAGACGTGCTGATCACCACCGGCTCCGGCATGACCGGAGTGGTCAATAAATTCCAGCGGATACTAGGCCTGAAAGTCCTTGAAAACCTGAAACCGCATACCAAAATTCCTGAGGAAAAAAGGCCGGTGGTCTTCCTGACCCACATGGAGCACCACTCCAATCAAACCACCTGGCTGGAAACGATTGCACGCGTGGTGGTGGTACCACCGGATTCAGAGGGCCTGATAAGCCTGGCGCATTTCGAGAAATGCATTCGTGAACATGGGGCGGCGCCGATCAAGATCGCTGCGGTGACGGCCGCTTCAAACGTTACGGGGATCCGAACCCCTTATCACGACATTGCCCGCCTGATCCATAAATACCATGGACTATGCTTTGTGGATTTTGCCTGTTCCGCCCCCTATGTGGAGATAGACATGCACCCTGAGGATCCCGAGTCCCGCCTGGACGCCATTTATTTCTCCCCCCACAAATTCCTCGGCGGACCGGGATCCAGCGGAGTACTCCTCTTCCATAACGACCTTTACAGAAACCAGGTCCCGGATAATCCGGGAGGGGGCACAGTCACCTGGACGAACCCCTGGGGAAACCACAAGTATTTTGACGATATAGAGACCCGGGAAGATGGTGGGACCCCTGCCTTCCTGCAAACCATAAGGGTGGCTTTGGCCATCCGACTGAAGGAGGAAATGGGAGTGGCAAATATACTCCGCCGGGAACACCAACTCATCGGCAGGGTGTTTGAACGCCTGTACGGCCATCCGAAGATCCATATACTGGCGCCCCAACATAAGGACCGTCTGGGTTGTTTTTCATTCTACATCGAAGACCTGCACTTTAACCTGGCTGTTAAATTCCTGAATGACCGCTTTGGGATACAAACCCGGGGAGGGTGTTCCTGTGCAGGCACTTACGGGCACTTTCTGCTTCATGTAGATGAAGAAATGTCACGAAGCATCACCTGTGAAATAGACGAGGGAGACCTGTCCCACAAACCCGGCTGGATCCGTATGTCCGTCCATCCCACGAATACGATGTCCGAAATCGAGTTTATCTGCGACGCCATTCTGGAAATGGCCGAAAAACACATGGCCTGGGAACATGACTATGGCTATGACCCACATACTAATGAGTTTACTCATAAAAACCAGCAGACCGATAATGGGGCATTAACCAGGTTCTTTGATATACAATAGTGGCAACTCAGGGGGATTCCCGGGGTAAACCGGGTGGCCCAAAACGCCCGGGACGGCAACACCTTCAGGATCCGGGATTTTGGATAATCATTCGACAATCCGCCTCTGGTATGCTCAAAATTCCCAACCGACTCCTGTGTTCAGCACGTAATCCAGGTCAGAGCCCCCGGGTACCGGCTGGTTGTCGTAATTAATCTGCAATTCCGCCTTAAGGTAAAAATCATAGGGAAGGTCATATTTTGTATTGAGAACATAGTCCAGCCTGATCCGTCCTCTTTCGGAAAGGCTGGGATAGAAGTCCAACCGTGTATACAAGCTGAAATCCTTAAAATTAAACATATTCAGGTTCGAGCTCAAATACATTTCTGTGGATTCCTTATTCAGACTTGAATCCTGATAATTCTCAATATTGTAGTTCAACCCTCCTAAAACACCAAAAACCAGTTTGGAAGTATTGGCAAGGAATCTTCCTGCTCCTAACCGTGCACTATACCGTCCTTTGAGATTCTGCTCGGTATTGGAAAGAAAGGAGCCGGTCCCTCTGATAAACCATTTTTCGGACAACATACGGGTAAGGGCGAGGCTGACATTAGTACGCTGGGTCTCCGCCACACTGTCCTGGTTGGAGATCAGGGAAGAGATGTCAAAATCTGAGAACCACCTGAAACCCCTGTAATGTATACCGCCCCCAATATTGAGCTGTCTCAGGTTGTTGGCTTTGGTCAGATTCAAACCAACATCAATATTAGCATCAAAACGCTGCAGGAACTTGGCTTCAATCGTTTCGATGGTCGTTATATCTTTGAGGTTGTACACCGCTTCCTCTCCGTCCTCATCAGTTATGGTTACCTGTCTGGTTTTTGCAGATCTGAGATACCCCATGACCCGGATACCTCCGGTCAATATAATCAAGCATTTACGTTCGATGTAGATCTTTTCCACCTCGTCGTAATCGATAGTAAAATCATCATCGCTATAAGGGGTTTCCATTCTCAGCACACCAGAAGACAAAGCCTTGATCTCCCCGTAAAGGACATTGCCGTTCTTAACCCAGAGCGTGTCATTCTGGGCGGTTAGGTAAAGAGGGAGACAGAGAAGTAAGAGGGGTATTATTTTCTTCATCAGAAAGTCATATGGTACAATTGGCATAAATTCCGGAAAATGTAGATATTTTGATTCAGATTCCAAAATATCCGGCAAATACAATGAATCGAAAGCCACCAGCAGGGACCTACCCTTCCTGATTTTGTAACTTAGCGCCATGCAGACGATTTTCTCCAGGTCAGCCATAACAGCTCTATGGTATAGCTTTCTCGCAGTATGCTTACTGGTCGGGTGTTCCGGTGAAGAAACGGACCCTGCCCCTTTGGCGCCCGAAGTTTTTTTTACCGCTTTTGCAAATTCGGGGGCTGAAGAGGTCCAGATGGATGTGACCTCTGGGGAGGGAATTCCAGTATTGATTAGTTTAACTGGAGAACTCGGCCTGGCGGACCTGCCTTTTTACCGCCGTGATATTACCAACTCTTCAGTGGCCTATTATTTCTGGCAGGACCAGAACTCCGCTGCCTATTACAAGGATCTCGAAACGGCAGACCTGTTCTCGGTAACCGACATCTGCGGCTTCAGCGCTGAAATCGATACCGAAACGGCTATCCGGAGGGTCAGCGGGAACAGCACTTATGTGGTCATGGCCTATGCATCCTTCCCGGATGGGACGGATCCCCTGTTCTCCCTGAGGATCCTGGAGAGGTCAACAGGGGGATGCAGGGATCTTCCGGTAACCGACGTAAACGCTTCCGGCATAGAGAATTACAGCATTCAGGGGGAGCTGATGGCCCTTTATTACCTTCAGGCCGGAACAGGTACCCCCCTGATTGCCCTGGTAGATCTCGGATCGGGTTCTGTGGTGGAAACCCTCATAGTGGATGATAATTTCCAGGCGGCCACCTTCAGGGGGACAGACCTCTGGATTTTCAACAGGGACGCTACCTATCTGGTCTATAACACTCAAAGCGGGAATTTCACCCAAAGCGGGAACGCTCCAGGCCTGCCCGCTCAGGGTCCGGGTATGTTTGAATCCCGCTTCGAGGGGAACAGAATACTCGTTCAGTACATCTACCAGCAACCCAGTCTGTTCTTCGCCCAGCCGGCGGTGTATGATTTTGACCGGGGCGTCATTACCCAGGGAGGAGATCCCTTTCTGCCAGAGCTTCAACGGCGGATGGAACTGGAAACCGGAGAACGGGTGTTGTTTGGAAAATTCGCGGTGGACCTGCCAACCGGCACCATTGCACTTGTTTACGTCAGGGGTAATGGTGCGGCCGAGGGGGGTGTGGTCCTGACGAACTTCAACCTGGAGTGGCTCGAAGTCATCCCCCTG
>SBFL01000038.1 GCA_006227965.1 Bacteroidota bacterium
CCTTGCGGCCGGTAAAAGGATATACATCCGGTCCGCGCTGGCAGGAACTGTTCAGGTTGACCCGGCATACCAGGTTTACAAGGGTATCTATCAGGGGCGCAAGAGTACTGACATCCCTGCCGAAAAGGCTTACCTGCTGTCCGTAGTTGCTCGCGGCCATATCATCCAGAGGCTGATCGATATCCCTAAAGGAGATTACCGGGATCACCGGTCCGAATTGCTCCTCTTCATAGACGCGCATTTCAGGGGTGACCGGATACAGTACTGCCGGCCAGATAAAATTGTCGAACCGCTTCCCTCCCTTTTCATTGAGGATGCGGGCACCCTTGGCCAGGGCATCATCAATGAGTTCCTGAATGTATTCAGGCTTATCCGGTTCTGGCAGGGGTGTTAGTTTGACCCCTGGTTCCCAGGGGTTTCCAAATTTCAGGGCATCCACTCCCTCACAGAATCTGCGAAGGAATTCCTCTCGTACCTCCTCATGAACATAAAGGATCTTCAGGGCGGTACATCGCTGGCCGTTGAACGAAAGTGTTCCCGCAAGGCATTCCTGTATGGTCAGGTCCAGAGCCGCATCGGGCAGTATGATGGCTGGGTTCTTTGCCTCCAGCCCCAGGACCAATCGAAGCCGGTTGCTTTTCGGGTGCTGATCCTGCAGGGCATTGGCAGATTTACTGTTCCCGATCAGGGCCAGGACATCGACCTTTCCGGTTTTCATAATCGGAGAGGCCACTGCCCGGCCCCTGCCGAAGAGGATGTTGACCACCCCTTTTGGAAAGCTGTTCCGGAAGGCCTCAAGCAGGGGGGTAATCAGCAAAACCCCATGCTTCGCCGGCTTGAAGATCGTGGTATTTCCCATAATAATTGCAGGGATTAGCAAGGCAAAGGTCTCGTTTAAGGGGTAGTTGTAGGGACCCAGGCATAACACTACCCCCAGAGGCCCCCTTCGGATATGTGCATATACCCCTTCATGCTTGTCGAAACGGGCGGAATTGCGGTCTAGTTGTTTATAATCCTCAATGGTATCCCGTATGTACTCCACCGTACGGTCAAATTCCTTCTCCGAATCCGGCAGGGATTTTCCGATCTCCCACATCAGTAATTGCACTACCCTGTCCCGCTGCATTTCCATTTGGGCAAGGAATTTTTCCATACAGGAGATCCGGTCCCTGACCTTCATGGTAGGCCATTCCCCCTTGCCTTCATCATAGGCCTCCAGCGCAGCATCCAACGCTTTCAGGGCTTCCATTTCGCCCATGGCAGGAATGCTCCCCAACAGGGTTGGCTGGTACGACCCGGTGGTCGAAATGCTGGAATACACTTCTGAAGCTTCTCCTTCCCAGGGGTGCAACTCACCCCCGATCAGGTACTCCCTTTGGTGTATCGGGGCATTTATCAGGTATTGTGTCGGGATTTCAGTGGTTGGCTCCATGTATTTAGTAAAAAGATTTATTCGGTTAAGGAATCTAAATGGCAGGTTTCATCGCGGTCATGGATTCCCGAAGGCGCGCACCCACCTGCTCTACCGGATGGTTACGAATGGCCCTATTAACCTCTATGAGCCTTGCATTATCCACCCCATTGTCCCTGTCCCGGCCATAAGCCTTGCCTATAACCCCGGTTGATATTTTTTCCATAAATCCGGATAGCAGTGGCTTGCAGGCATGGTCAAACAAGTAGCAACCGTATTCTGCTGTATCTGAAATGACCCGGTTCATTTCATACAATTTCTTTCGGGCAATGGTATTGGCAATCAGCAGTGTCTCATGCAGGGATTCGTAATAGGCCGATTCTCCGATGATCCCGGATTCGGTCATAGACTCATAGGCCAGCTCCACTCCGGAACGTACAAAGGCAACCATCAAAACCCCTTTGTCGTAATATTCCTGTTCACTGAGGGGTTCTGGGGAGGCATTGGTCTTTTCGAATTGGGTCTCAGCGGTGGCAGCCCTCCAATTCAGCAAGTCAGCATCTTCATTGGCCCAATCTTCCATCATCGTTTTTGAGAAGTGCCCGCTCATGATATCGTCCATGTGTTTGCGAAAAAGGGGCCTCATGACCTCCTTCAGTTCTTCCGACAACTCAAAGGCTTTGATCTTTGCCGGATTAGAGAGACGGTCCATCATATTGGTAATGCCCCCGTATTTAAGTCCCTCTGTGATCGTTTCCCATCCGTATTGAACCAACCGGGCGGCATACTGAGGGTCCAGGCCTTCGGCTACCATCTTGTCAAATGAGAGAATGGACCCGGTCTGCAGCAGGCCGCACAAAATAGTCTGCTCTCCCATCAGGTCCGATTTCACCTCGGCTACAAAGGAGGATTCCAAAACCCCCGCTTTGTGTCCGCCGGTGGCCACGGCATAGGCCTTTGCCCGGGCCAGCCCTTTACCCTCCGGGTCGTTTTCCGGGTGAACGGCGATCAGGGTTGGTACCCCAAACCCGCGTTTGTATTCTTCCCGAACTTCGGAACCCGGGCTCTTGGGAGCGACCATGATTACCGTCAGATCCTTTCGCACCTGCATCCCCTCTTCCACGATATTGAATCCATGCGAGTAGGAAAGCGTGGCCCCTTTTTTCATCAGCGGCATGACCGCACCGACCACGGCTGTGTGCTGTTTGTCCGGGGTAAGGTTGATCACAAGGTCCGCTTTCGGTATCAGTTCCTCATAGGTGCCAACGGTAAACCCATTTTCGGTGGCGTTCAAAAAAGAAGGCCGCTTTTCTTTAATGGCTGCCTCCCTTAAGGTGTAGGAAATATCCAGGCCGGAATCTCTCATGTTGAGCCCCTGGTTGAGCCCCTGGGCCCCGCAACCAACAATGACGACCTTTTTCCCTTTAAGAGCTGAAACCCCGTCTGAAAATTCAGAGGAGTCCATAAACCGGCATTTTCCTAGTTGTTCCAGTTTTTCCCGCAGTGAAAGGGTATTGAAGTAATTGGACATATGTTTATGCTATTTATAGGTTTTAAGATGCGTGATGAAATTTTTCTAACAGAGCGGTAATCTGCATTTCAGCCTTGGTGACGGCTATCCTCCCTGACCGAACGAACTGCATGATCCCAAAGGGCTCCAGCTCGTGGTACATCTGGTCGATCTCATGTCGCCTGCCGGTTTTTGCCAGGACAAAGAATTCCCTGCTTACCGTTACGATCTGGCTGTTGCTCTCCTTGATGATATTCTGAATCTGACGTTCGTCGAACAACAAATGAGAGGCAATTTTGAAAAGGGCCGATTCCTGATAGATCGTCTCCTCATCCGTATGGTAAAAGGCCTTGATCACCTCTACCTGTTTTTCAATCTGGGTGACGATCCGTCGGATCCAGGTCTCCGTAGTATAGACTACAATAGTGAATTTTGAAACCTCTTCAATCTCTGATTTAGAAACATTTAAGCTTTCTATATTAATGTGTCTCTTTAAAAATATACCCGAGATTCGGTTCAGCAAGCCGACGTGATTTTCCGAATAAACCGAAATGGTAAACCATTTATTCTCCATGGTCGTTCTTTTGTTTTATGTTAACGGTTACTTTTTACTTCAGCCTGATGTCAGATACTGAAGCCCCGGATGGGATCATCGGGAAGACATTGTCCTCCTTTTCCACCCGAACCTCGAG
>SBFL01000147.1 GCA_006227965.1 Bacteroidota bacterium
GGACGCTATGTGGTAGACCCGGGAAGGATGTTGCTCATGGGGGATTTCTCAGGGGAAGATCTGGATAAGGCCTATGCGGCATACATACAGAAGAAGGCCGGGTTGAAAATCGCCCTCCTGGCGAGCAATCCGCATTTGTACAGTAACCGACGTATCATGGAGGCCGGGGAGGATCGGGGGCATGATATGGTCTTTCTCAATGTGGAACTCGCCTATATGAAGCTGGACGCTAATGCCCCAGAGATCCGGTACAGGGGAGGCAATATCCTCAATGAGTATGACGCCATCATCCCCAGGATCAAGCCTTCGGTGACCTTTTATGCCTGTGCGCTGATACGCCAGTTCCACAACTTGGGGGTGTATTGCCTCAATTCGGCAGAGGCCATCAACCAGTCCAGGGACAAACTCTTCGCCTCACAGCTCTTTGCCAAACATGACCTTCATATCCCAATTACGGGGTTTGCCAAATCTCCGAATGACACCAAGGACCTCATTAAGATGGTCAATGGGGCCCCTCTGATCATCAAACTGCTCGAGAGTACCCAGGGGAAAGGCGTTGTACTTGCGGAGACCAACAAGGCTGCTGAAAGTGTGATCAACGCATTCAAAAGTGTGCAAACAAATATTCTGGTACAGGAATTCATCAAAGAAGCCAATGGGCAGGACATCCGCTGTCTGGTCATAGACGGCAAGGTAGTGGCTTCCATGCAACGACAGGCGGCAAAGGGAGAGTTCCGGGCGAATATTCATCAGGGTGGTAAAGCTGGAAAAGTCAAGATCACCAGGGACGAACGAAAACTGGCCATTAAAGCAGCCAAAGTGCTCAACCTTACCGTTGCAGGAGTGGACATCATCCGCTCAAACAGGGGCCCATTGCTGCTTGAGGTTAATTCATCCCCTGGTCTGGAGGGGATAGAGAATGCGACCGGCAGGGATATTGCCACGGAGATGATCTCAACGATCGAAAAGAAACTCAAATACGAACGGGCCGGGGAATAGAATTGCCTAGGACTTCGTGCGAAGGCGGGAGAGCATTTCCCTGGTGATATCCTCTAGCCCGAAACGGGGGTGCCAACCCCAGTCTTCCCTGGCTTTCGAATCATCGATGCTTTCAGGCCAGGTCTCTGCGATTTCCTGACGGTAATCAGGGGCATAGCTGATCCGGAAATCCGGCATATGTGAACGGATGCTTTCTGCCATCTGGGCCGGGGTAAAACTCAGGGCACCCAGGTTATAGGAGGATCGAACTGTTATCCCCGCAGATGGTGCATCCATAAGTTGGAGGGTGCCCGATATGGCATCCTCCATATACATCATCGGAAGACGCGTGTCCTCTTTCACAAAACATTGATAGGTTCCGGAGGAAAGAGCCTCCTGATAGATCTCGACGGCATAATCTGTGGTGCCTCCACCCGGTTGTGCTTTCCAGCTGATCAGCCCGGGATACCTGATGCTTCTGACATCAACGCCGAATTTCCTGTGGTAGTAGGCGCACCACCCTTCTCCTGCCAACTTGCTGATCCCGTAGACAGTAGTCGGCTCCATGACGGTTGACTGTGGGGTATTTGTCCGTGGGGTGGAGGGGCCGAACACCGCTATGCTGGAAGGCCAGAACAGTTTGTTGAATTTTCCGGACCGGGCAAGTTCAAGGATATTTAGTAGGGAGCCCATGTTCAGGTCCCATGCCGTGGCGGGGTTCTTTTCGGCTGTGGCACTGAGCATGGCTGCCATCAGATAAACATCCGAGATTTCATTTGATTCCAGTACCTCCCTTATTGCCGCCTTGTCGGTGGCGTCAAGCTGCACAAACGGACCAGACCTCATTAATTCCTGCTGCCCCTCACGGATATCGCTTGCAATAACGGATTCGGATCCGCAGCGGGACCGCAATGCAAGCGTGAGCTCCGTGCCTATCTGTCCGCAGGCGCCCACGATCAATGTTTTTTTCGGCATAAAAGATGAATTTAATGGCAGCGAGGGTAAAGATAGCTGTTCTTAAAATTTGTACATTCGCCTTATGTCCAAAATCTCAGTATTCCTTATAGTTTTTCTCGTTTTTTCCGGGTGTAATTCCAGGGTGGAGGAAACTTCGGAGACCTCTGAGTCTGTAACCGGCACCGATGTGCAGGAGTTTCCGGAAGTTGCACGAATTGATGCCGGGGCGCGGGAAATCCTGGATGCATGGGCAGAGTACCGGTCCCTGGAGGACCGTATGGCGGTTTTAAGGGAAGCTGAGAATGAAGAAGAGATGAAACTGCTGCTGGAAGAACTCAACCAGATCTGTACCCAGCTTGAAGAAAGCACTTTCCCCGTGACATTTGAACAACCCTCTGTACAAAGCCGCCTCAAGGTTATCCGGACCTATCTCGGCAAGTTGGAGGCGGCGCTGTATTACCGTCTTGATCATGACGAGCCGCTTCGGGAACTCATGGAATCATACAATGCGCTAAGGGAGCAGTTCAACGTCATTGTTCGAAACACCCTTAGTCCTGATCTTTTTGAAGATGAATAAGACCCTTGCGTTTATCCTGTGTTTGGTCATAGTGACCCTGCAGGCACAACAAACCGAAAAAGAAAAGATAGACCAGGTACTGGATTCCTGGCACCAGGCGGCGGCAAATGCCCATTTCCAGGATTATTTCGACAAAATGGCGGCTGGAGCTGTTTTTATTGGTACCGATGCCAGCGAACATTGGGATAAGGAGGCGTTTATGACCTTTTCGAAACCCTACTTTGACCGGGGCAACGCCTGGGCATTCACCCCCCTTCAAAGGCATGTTTATTTTGGTGGAACGGGAGAGGTGGCCTGGTTTGACGAACTACTTGATACATGGATGCAGCTTTGCCGTGGATCCGGTGTCATGGTAAAGGAAGATGGTGTGTGGAAGATCGCACATTATGTCCTTTCCCTTACTATTCCGAACGAAACCGTGGATGGGGCGATTGAACTTAAAAAAGAACGGGACAGCATATTCAGAAGATCATTACTTTTAAAACAACCAAACTAATTCATTCTTACCCCATGATAAAACGAGGCATTCTTTTTCTTTTGCTTCTCGGTGCCCTTTTGGCATCCCAGTGCCGTACTTCCCCTGACATTGCGGTTACCGCAGAGACCTTTTATGACACAGAACTTTTCAGGAATGTTCAGCTTGCCCGGATGTTCGAGGATTCCAAGACCTTTGTGGACCTGACCAGGGACCGTCCCTACAGGGAACTCGAAAGATTGTACCTGCAGGAAAGGCAGCGGATCGGGTTTGATCTACAGGACTTTGTCGATGAACATTTTTCGGATCCGGGGAGTGCTGCCACCAGCTTTGAGACGGACATGAACCGGGATATGTATTCCCATATAAGTGCCATGTGGAATGTTCTCAGCCGGAGTCCGGATGGAGTGAATCCGAATTCTTCAAAAATCCCGCTTCCCCATCCCTATATTGTGCCCGGAGGCCGGTTCAAAGAAATCTATTACTGGGACAGTTATTTTACCATGATAGGTCTGGTTTCGGACAACCAGATGGAAATGGCAAGGGATATGCTTGGGAATTTTGCCCACCTGATCGATTCCCTCGGTTTTATACCGAATGGTACCCGAGATTATTACCTTACCCGTTCCCAACCTCCTTTTTTTGCCCTTATGGTGGACATGCTCGAAGCAAAGGACAGCAGCCTTCAGGGGCATTATTTTCCCCATGTGGCACGTGAATACGAATATTGGATGCAGGGAGGCGAATCCCTTGCGGACGGTCAGGCCGAAAACCGGGTATACCGGGCTGACGAATCGAGCCTTATGAATCGGTACTGGGATAGTTCACGCAACCCCAGGCCGGAGTCGTATGGAGAAGACCATCAGCTGGCGGAAGACCTAACGGAAGATCAAAAAGAAAATCTCTACGCACACCTGCGTGCGGCCGCTTCCTCGGGATGGGATTTCAGCAGCCGCTGGTATGCCCGTGAAGGTGAATTCGCCTCCACAGAGACGGCGAATATTTTGCCCGTTGACCTGAATTGTCTCTTATACTTTATGGAAAGGGAGCTGGCCGAAGGATTTCAGGTGCGCGGAGATGCAGAATCGGCTGAAAAGTTGGAAAAGCGTGCTGAATCAAGGAAAAAATTGATTAACACCATGATGTGGGACCCTAAGGCAGGCTTTTATAAGGATTTCAACTTCAATAGCAACAGCCGTTGCGGTGAGATCACCCTGGCCGGCGTATACCCGCTGTATTTTGGAATTGCCGGCAGGATGCAGGCCGAAAAGGTCAGGGACCACCTAATGGAGGACTTCTTAAAGCCAGGCGGACTGGTTACCTCCCTGAGGATCAGTGGACAGCAGTGGGATGCGCCCAATGGTTGGGCCCCCTTGCAGTGGATGTCCGTTCAGGGGCTCATAAACTACGGGTATACGGCTGAGGCCCGCGAAATAATGGAGCGGTGGCTTGCCCTGAACCAGCGTGTCTATGAAGAAGAGGGGAAAATGATGGAGAAATATAATGTAGTGGATACCACCCTCCTTTCCGGTGGAGGAGAATACCCAACCCAGGATGGTTTTGGCTGGACCAACGGGGTAGCCCTCGGCTTTCGGGATTTGTTGCTGGAAATGGTAAACTAGTCTGGCCGACTCCCGTTTCTAGTTCTGCTTTTCCTCCGGCTCCTGTGTCCCTTTTCTGGATTCAAGGGCCTGTTTGCTAAGGCTGGCAAGATTGAAATTCGGCGCCATTTTTAGGGCTTCGTCAAAACTGGCAATGGCCTGGTCAATATTGTTTTTATCGATATTGTATTGCGCAAGTCCCTTCAGGTGCACAAAAGCGGCTTTTAGCGGAACTTCATAAGGTTGCTGCCTTTCGTAAAAGGCATATTTCATTCCATCCAGGGAATTGGCGATCCCGTATTCTATATCTGCAAGCGCTCCGGGACTATCCCCAATCTGTATCTTAAGGTCGGCAATTTCATAGGCGATATAGGGGTTTTGTGCTCTGTCATACATTACCTGAAACTGCTCGAGCGACCTTTTGGGCTGGTTGATAGATTTCAGGGATACCGCCTTAACCTGCAGGGCCAGGTCAGAATCCTCCGGGTTGAGTTCAATCCCCAATGTATTCAGGGCCTGTACATGTTGGTTGTTGTTGGAATACACATAGGCCAGGGTGTCCCTCCGTTCCACGGAAGGCTGTATTACATTCAGGTGGGTCAGTGCGTTGATTACTCCGCGCACGTCTCCCTGGGCACGCATTTGAGCATAATAGGCCTCATAGTGTTTTAGCAGTTCTCCCTGGGATTGTGCCTGAACGGGCAGGGAAATGGCTGCAAGCAGGATGAACAGGATCTTCTTCATGATTTCTGGACTTTTAGGAGGGCAAAACTACATTATTTTTTGAAGTATCAGGCAGATATTCAGCTAAATCAGCAGAGGGAGAAATGGAAAATAGCCGCTTTATGCCCTTGCGTTTCATGACCCGGAAAAGATCGAATGGTAAAATTGAAATCCCCTTTTAAGGAGCCTCTCAGGATGCACCTGTTTTCCGGTAGTTGCCCCGGGTTTATCCTTGAAAACGGGAGGGGGAATTCCAAAAAACCGGGCTTCCGAAGCATAATAGTCCCTCCTCGGGGGATGCTCCGGATATACTCCATGGTACACCCCTGACGCTTCCTGGTCCGCAACCAGATGCTGCAGGGCCCCGAGGGCGTCTCCCAGTCTGATAAGGTTGACGGACAAATTCCCTCCGAAAGAGAATTCTTTGCCGCTCAGATGTAAGACGGGGTGGCGGTCGGGTCCGAGCAACCCCCCGAGGCGGAGCACAACGGTTTGTCGGGAAGTGTTTGAAAGGAGCAGGGCCTCCGCCTGAAGCATTTGCTGACCGGAGTTCGTTTCCGGGTCCGGAGTGATGGCCTCCGTAACTATGCCCTGCCCGGACCCGAAAACGGAGGTGCTGCTTACAAAAAATACCCTGGGAATACCTGCATGACTCGCTGCATTTTCCAGATGCCGAATTCTCGAAACAAAATCCGCATCAGGCTGATTCATAAGCCCGGGCGGGATGTTGACAATGAGGCAATTTAGCCCTTTAAGGAAGGACTCGACAGGCCCCCGGACCCCTGTTTGTGATAGGTAAATATGGAAGGCCTGAACCCCGAGTTCCTCAAGCGCATAACATTTTTCCTCCTTGGTGGTGGTTCCGCGGATTTCATATCCCCTCTCCAGGAGGGATGTCGCCAGGGGGGTCCCCAGCCATCCGCATCCCAGAATCCCGATGCACCTACTCAAACCGCAGGCTTTTGATCAGCAAAACAGCATCATTGAGGACAAACGGCATCGGAAGAAGGTGATCCGGGCGGGGAGGTACGCTGAAGGCCGGGTTATTCAAAAGGTCATTGGAGGCCTCATATACCGTTAGTTCCAAAGGGCTCCCCTCGGGGAACCGAAGCAGGAGTTCGGTGGGATCGTTATCGCTTACGTAATGGGTAACCAGCTTTCCGGAACGGCGGTGTTCCAGGTAATAGTCGGACAGGGAGAGGCCGTTGACCACTGCTTCCCTCAGGGGGGTGTCGCCGGTGAACACCTCCAGCCGGTTAATATTCCTTCGGGCTTCTATCCGGAGGGAAACACGCCGGTCTCCCCCGATGACCGTATCTGAGAGGATGGTGATCTCTGGTTCGGGCACCGGTTTCATGGGGGCAGGGCTTGTAAAGGAAAACCCCGTGCTGTATTTGCTGCTGAGGGTATTCAGGGATGGGGCGGGGGGTTGCGGGTCATCCCCAAGGTAGGCGGTCGTCCATCCGGAAGGTACTTTTTCATACGTCGCCCAGAAGGCCTGGTCCGTATCCAGGTTGTTTACGTAAAGAAGGCTGCTGGGCTTTGGGGTTGCTTCAGTAAAGTCACTCCCCATGTGGGCACCGAGAAAAAAGGCTGCAAAAACGACTCCCCCGGCCAGGGCAAACCTGCCCTTGTTTCGGTAGGACCCAACCACCGGGAGCGCCAGAAAAAAGATAAGGACACAGAGCAGGCTGCTGGTCACCAGCATTTTCAGGCCAAGTCCCACGGGGAGCATCTTTATGAACGGGGTAAAAATCCAGAGGGCCGGGACGCAAAGCAAAACCAGGAGATAGGGATTGGGTTTATCCTGTACTATGAGGATCATCCAGGAGAGGATTGCCGCGATCACCGGAATCAGGAAAAACCCACCCCCGGGCAAATAGCCAGCAAGCAGACCGCATACCACCAGCCACAGGAGCAGGGGGGCCGCAAGCAGGTCCTGCAGCGAGGTCTTGCGGAACCGGGAATAGACCCAGAAACACACCCCCAAAGCAAGGCTGCTGAAGGCAGCTATATAGAGGTATCCGTTATAGGAGAACCCGTGCAACATATCTCCATAGGCAGGGTAAAGCTTTTTGAGCATGGGCCAGGCACCGTAGCCTGTAACGCCGGCGATAACCAAAGAGAGCAGCATGGGCCCCGTCCCGAGGGCCATCCCCTTGAATTTCAGCCTTCCTTTTCGGATTCCGTAGGCAAGGATAAAGAGGAACAATACCCCGGTTAGCACCATCATGGGCCAGATCCATTCAAAGGGGTAGGAAACCAGTTTAAAGAGAGGCACATTGAAATAGACGTACTCGTTCAGGCTTTTGAGATCGCTCAGGTCTGACTGACTGAAATAGGTCAGCAGGGGCATCAGGTAAGCCCCCTGATGTGCCAGGCTTTGTGGGTCCAGGCGGGGGGCGGTGTCAAGGGCTGTATGGTAATCAAAATGGTCGTCAATAAAGGCAAAATTAAACCCTTCAATGTCTGCATCTTCCCGAAAAACCGTCAGGTCGGTGTCATTAGGCAGCATTTTGTAAATACTGTAGACAAGGGAGTTTGCGACGGGAAAGTCCGGGTCGGCCTCGGTAAAGGCCTCGATCATTTTGGCATTGCCCCGGTTGGTTTCGACAAACATATAGGACGGCCCGCCACTGCCCCGGGCTTCAAAATTCAACACCAGGCCCACGTCCTGTGCCCAGGGATGCGAATTCACGAAGAGGTCTGCCCCGTTCAAACCGAGTTCTTCCGCATCCGTAATAAGAATAATAATATCATTTTTAGGGCTTTTACCCCCTGAAAGAAAAGCCCGCAACCCTTCCAGGATAGTGGCCACCCCACTGCCGGCATCACTTGCCCCGAAAGAGGAGTGCGGATTGCTGTCGTAATGGGACAGCAACAGGAGGGCCCCGGTATTTTTGCTTCCAGGGATCCGCGCCAGGATGTTCTCTGCCCTGCTCAGGTTGCCCCAGTCTCCGGCTGTGTAACCGCTTTGTAATTGAGGTTCAAGTCCCATGTCTTCCAGCGTCCGGACAAGGTAGTCGCGTACGGTTGTGTGCGCCGGGAAACCCACTGCATGAGGTGCTTCCGAGATTCTTTGGACATGCTTCATGGCCCGGTCCGTCGAAAATTCGGATTCAGGCCGCCCGGAATCTTCCCGGTAAGCCGGAGTGCTAGCCAGAAATGCCCAGTAGGAAGCTCCAAGAAGCAGGAGGAACGTAATAGCGGAAGGGGTCGGTTTCATCTGTTTTCTTTGGTGTTTAAATGTATGAAATTCTCCAGGGGATCGGCATTTTGTCGATTTATTATTAGGAAGTAAGCGGGATTTTGATATCTTTAGTTGGATCCGAACGATTTAAACAACGACGATATGGGTATTAAAAGCTTTATGGGGCGAAGGGCCAAGGAGTCATCCAAAAAGGAATATGATGCCCCCATTCTGGTAACGGATTACATGTCGCAGAAACTGGTGACGTTCCACCCGGAACAGTCTATTCTGGAGGTAATGGAAGCTTTTGCCAAACACCGTATTTCAGGAGGTCCGGTATTGGATGACAATGGGTTTCTGGTGGGGATCATATCGGAGGCAGATTGCATGAAACAAATTTCGGAAAGCAGGTATTTCAACCAGCCTATCCTCGAAAAGAATGTGGAGCGCTATATGACCAGGGATGTGGAAACCATCCCTCACGACATGACTATTTTTGATGCAGCAGGGGTTTTCCATAAAAACAACCGGCGCAGGCTTCCCGTGATGGAAAACGGGTTGTTGATTGGACAGATCAGCCGTAAGGATATCGTGATTGCGGCCCTGAAGCTCAGCGGGGAAAACTGGAAGTAGGCGCCTGCTAACAGCACGAATTGACGGCAAAAAGCCCGGGATCATGATCAGGTCCCGGGCTTTTTTATCCAGGCTATGGTACCCTTTTATTCTTCCTTCAAAATGAGGGCTGGTAATTCCAGTTCCCTGTACATGGCATTGAATTCGGCCATTCCCTCTCCTACAATGGAATCCCGTTCTTTTGACAGGGCACTCCACTCCCGGACCAGGTCGGCGAGCCGTTCCCCGGCACCCTTTGTAAGGGCAGGCTCTGCCACGTCGATGAAGGATCGCAGGTACATCAGCTCGGCATTCAGCCGGTTGTTGAAATTGATAACGTCCTGGAAGGTTTTCTGGTGGGGCTGGATCAGGGATTCCTCCCATTGGGTTATCCGACCTTTAAGCGCCTCTCCTTTCTCAAGAAGGGGTTTGGCTTTTTCATTGCCTTCCAGCAGGGACTCATAGGATTTTATCTGGGAGGTCACTTTTCGTAACTGACCTACCGCATTATGCATATCCCGGATGGCGGCGTCAATCTTCCCAAGGGCTTCCTGCTGCTGCCTGTAGGCTTCCGGAGGAGCGTCAATCCCGGGCTGAGCCAATACCCTGAAGGTACGCTCGGTCTGTTGTCCGTCCACCGTCAGACGCGCGGTCTAGGTATCAGGAGCAACACCGGACCCCCGGTAATCCCCGAACACAAACACGTTCTCCACGGCCGGCAATGCATCCCGGCGGAAATCCCAGACAAAGCGGTTAAAACCGTGCCTGGCAGGCAATACCTCGGGTTTGGGAGGACCTCCGGGCCAGGTTTTGAAATCCCCGGGCGCTTTGTTCGTATAGGTGCGGATTGCGGTTTCTCCATCCAGTATCTCCAGGGAGATTTCGGAGGTATCCGCTGGCATGTGGAGGTAATAATCCAGGATGACCCCTGATTTCGGGTTTTGGCCTATCCCTGGGTTTTGGGAAGAACCTCCGACATACAGGTATGTGTCCCTGGGGTTGGCCAGAAAAAGAGATTCCCCTTCCTGTCGCTGCTGCTGCAGGGGAGAAAGGTCATCCAGGATCCAGAAGGAACGCCCGGCTGTTGCTGCCACCAGGTCGTTCTGGCGGATGGTCAGATCATTTATGGGCACCACGGGCAGGTTGAGCTGGAAAGGTTGCCAGCTTTTCCCACCGTTCAGGGAAATCTGCAGTCCGGTTTCTGTTCCTGCATACAGAAGCCCCGGGCGTTGTGTGTCTTCCCGGACCACCCGGATAAAGCCGTGAGGGTCTTCCAGCCCCTGAACGATCAGGTCCCAGTTTTGGCCATAATCTGTGGTTTTATAGATGTAGGGCTTCAGGTCCATGAACTTATAGCGCATCAGGGTGATGTATGCGGTTGCCGGATCGTGTGGAGAAACCTCGATACTGTTTACAATGCCTTCTTCCATGCCTTCAGGAGTGACATTTTCCCAGGAAGCACCTCCGTTGCGTGTCAGATGCAACAGGCCATCATCGCTCCCGGCCCATAGTACCCCTTTTTCATGGGGTGAGGCAGTCAGGTACATCAGGGTGTTGTAGTTTTCACCTCCGGCAGCCTCATTGGTAAAGGGAAGGCCTCCGGGGCCCTGTTTTTCGGGGTCGTTCCGGGTCAGGTCCGGGGAGATAACATCCCAGCTTTGGCCGGCATCCCCGGAGCGAAAGACCACATTGCCGGCGTGGTAGATCACCGAAGGGTTGTGGGGGTCTGCAATAATGGGTGCATTCCAGTTATAGCGGTATTTAAAGTCTTCCGGGGCATTCCCAAGGGAAAGTTCCGGATATTCCTTGATCGGTTTTGCTTCCCGTATGGCCTTTATCCATTTTTCGATGATCCCCTGGTAGCATCCCCCAAAAATGATCTCCGGATTATTGGGGTCAAATGCCAGGTAGGCGCTTTCACACCCTGCCACAGAGTACCAGTCTTTCCAGTCGATCCCATTGTCGTTCGTCCTGCTGAGGATGGCTATGGCCGAATTGTCCTGTTGCCCCCCGTAAACGTGGTAGGGAAAGAGGTTGTCCGTAATAACCCGGTAGAATTGTGCTGTGGGCTGGTTTTGCTGGGTACTCCAACTCGCTCCCTTGTTGTTAGAGATATTGGCCCCTCCGTCATTGGCATTGATCATGCGCCGGTTGTCTTCCGGGTTTATCCAGAGGTCGTGGTTGTCCCCATGGGGAGTGGGAACAGGCTTAAAGGTGCGTCCCCCGTCTATGGAACGGGTCACCGGGGCATTCAGCACATATACGGTTTCGGCTTCCTGGGGGTCCGCGAAGATTTCCATATAGTACCAGGAGCGGGTCACGTTGATCCGGTCCTTGCTCACCTGACGCCATTTCTTGCCTCCGTCATCGGAGCGGTAGACCCCTGCTTTTTCCCCTTCAGCCTCTAAAACCGCATAGACGAGGTCTGACCGGGCACCGGAGGCAGAAATGCCCGCCTTACCCAATTCATCCGGCAATCCCTCCTTCATTTTATGCCAGGCAGTCCCACCGTCAGTGGATTTGTAAAGGCCGGAATTCGGCCCTCCTGATTTCATGGTCCAGGGCCGGCGCTGATGTTCCCACAAGGCTGCATACAACACCAGGGGATTGTTCGGGTCCATACTCAGGGAAGACGCCCCCGTGGTTCCGTTGACAAAAAGGACCTTTTCCCAGGTTTCGCCACCGTTCGAAGACCGATATACCCCCCGCTCCTCGGACGGACCATACTGGGCACCCTGTACTGCTGCATAGAAGAGGTTCTCATTCGTGGGATGGATAATGACATCGGAGATATGCCGGCTCCCTTCCAGCCCCAGGTGCTTCCAGGACTGACCTGCATCCCGGGAAAGGTAGACCCCGTCCCCCATGGAGGTCATCACCCCTCTGGCCGCATGCTCCCCCATCCCGACCAGGACCACATTCGGGTTACTTTCAGAGACGGCTATAGCCCCTACAGTGCCGGTCCTGAAAAACCCGTCGGAAACATTTTTCCAGTGCAGGCCATCGTCAGTGGTTTTCCAAACGCCGCCCCCGGTACTCCCCATATAATAGGTTCCAGGCTGGCTGACCACCCCGCTTACCGCCACGGAACGCCCGCCGCGGAAGGGTCCTATATTCCGCCATTTCAGACCTGTAAAAAGGGTGTCGCTTAGTACCTGGGGTTTTACCTGTTTTTTCCGGCGTTGGCCGTTAAGCGGCAGCAACAGGCAGCATGCGAGAAAGAGTAGTACATAGTGTTTCATTTTGATTTGTTTTGTATTAATCATTGACGGAGGCAAAAGTCATCTGCCGGAACTTCCACCCTGTTTGATCTGAAGGGGCACCCTGGGTTTGCTTCATAAGTATACCGATCAATTGCTCTCCGGGATCTGCGAAATACTGGGTGTTGAAATACCCTCCCCAGTCAAAGGTACCCAGGCCGCCTTGTCCTCCAAAACCGACCCCGTCCTGATTCACAAGGCCGAAGGCAAGCCCGTAGTCTTTGGGCCCGTTGGCCCACAGGTCGCCAATCTGATTGGCCATCATGGTTTCCACGGTGGTCCGGCTAAGTAGTCGTATACCGTTGTATTCACCCTTGTTGAGATACATCTGCAGGAAGACGGCGTAGTCCATTGGGGTACTCGACAGGCCGGCACCCCCCGAGAAAAAACGCCTGGCACCTTTTACAGGATAATCCGGGTCGTAAAAGGTAACAGGGTAGTGTTCCCATTGACCATCCTTCAGGTGCTGGACGGGGACGAGCCTGTCTGCCCTGGATTCAGGAAGGTAAAACCACGTATCGTCCATGCCCAGCGGATCAAAAATGCGCTCCCTAAGGAAGCTGTCAAAAGGCATGTCCGTCAAGACCTCAACGAAGTAACCCAGAACATCCAGGCCCTCGCTGTAGGTGAAATTTTCCCCTGGTTTATGATGAAGTGGCAATTCTGCCAGTTTCAGGACGCTTGTTTCGATGGGAATGTCTTCCGTCGTGAAAAGATCGGTTATTCCCGCTTTTTTGTAGATCATCCGGAAGCGGGGATCCCGGTCAATGACCCCATACCCGATGCCCGAGGTATGTGTGAGCAGGTGCCGGATGGTAATTTCCATTCCGGCCGGTTCCGCAGTAAAGGTGGTGTCTTTTTCGTCAAAGCCGGTTATTACATGCGGCTCCTTGAATTCAGGAATATACCTGGAGATGGGGTCGTCCAGACGAAACCTTCCTTCTTCCCAAAGCATCATAACTGCAGTGGCAGTTATGGCCTTGGTTTGAGAGGCGATGCGAAAAATAGCCTCTTCACTGAAAGAACTGTTATTTTGGACATCTGACATCCCGAAAGCATGATGATAGACTACCTTGCCATTTCTGGCAATCAGGGCCACCCCACCGGGGACCTGACCGTCTGTTACAGCTTGATCGAGCATCCGGCTGATTCCGTCCAGGCGGTCCGGCGAAAGCCCTTCCGATTCAGGGCTACCCACAGTCAAATTCCCATCGGGAATGGGCTCAGCAGCCTGCCGGCATGAGCCCAAAAGCATGACCGCTCCGAATAGGGTTATAAAATATTTCATAGGGTTGGTTTAGCTTTCTAAAGATACATAATCGCAAGATACTCCGAAGCTCTCCTGAAACATGCATCCCTTCCGTACTTTGCACCTGCTATGGTTTGGCAGGGGAGGGCAGGATCTTTGTCTGAAACTTCAAAAATTCAGTTATGAACGCACTCAGAAACAAAGTCTTGCTGATTGGAAACCTGGGCCAGGACCCGGATGTCCTTGTGATGGAAAGCGGCAACAAGATGGCCCGCTTCTCCATTGCCACCAATGAAACCTACCGAAATGGCAAGGGAGAAAAGGTTACGGACACCCAGTGGCACCAGGTGGTTGCCTGGGGGAAGACGGCAGAAATTGTAGAGAATTATCTGACAAAGGGAAAGGAGGTGGCCGTGGAAGGCAAACTTGTTCACCGTACCTACGATGCCGATGACGGCCAGCGCAAGTACGTCACCGAGGTACGCTGCACCGAGCTGCTTATGCTGGGCAAATAGTCCCCCAGAAAGGTATTGATCGAGGAAAAGGGCTTTTGGCCCTTTTTTTATGGGATTTGGACGGTGAATATGTAACTTCTTTAGGTGTGTTTCGTCTAATTTTTAAATCCCGAACCACTTGAAAAAAGGTGTTGTCATATGGTTTCTGATCCTGACATGGGCTTGCTTCATTCCGGTCTCTGCACAGGAATTTGAGGGAAGTACCACTGAGGGTCTGGCCTTTGCGGCTCTTGCCGTTCGGGACGCAGAACATGAACACAGGCTGGTGTTTGAAAAGTCGGTGGATGAAGCCGATTATTGGAATGACCAGAGGATCTTCGAACAACAAATGCTGGAGCGTAATCCGGCCCACTACAGGAGCTATCTCAATGGCAAGAAAAAATCATACCTGAAGCACAGGGAAATTTGTGGTTCAAAATGTGGCCATGGGGACTACTATTACCGTCAGGCATCCTTTTATATGCAATACGATTCAGGGGAAAAGGGTTCCTTTCTTACACTGATCCAATCGGAGAATGCGGATGGCTGGGAGGTTTCATACGCTGTTGGGAAACAGCACCTACGCTAATCAAGTCAGGCGACCTGTGGAAGCTGCCTTCGCTCTTCCAATTCCTTAAGAAGGTCTAAGCAGGGACATTTGCTGCACCTTTTGCTCTCACATTTCCTATACTTTTTACAACACTTTGGTTTGCATCCTGTGGGGGGGCACAGGGCATGAGCGAGATTGCGGAGCCTTTTCTCTCTTTTTTTGAGCTGTTTGTCCTTCTTTTTACCCATGGGAGCATGACTACTCCCACAAATTTAGTAATTTAAAATGAATCTAAATAAAAAATTTAACATCCTAGGCGCCCGGATCCCCGGCAGCACTTTCCACGGCAATTTGCTGTACATCACGGTCAAATAGGTAGAGCCCGCCCTTGTCGTTCCCAATCAGGTTTATTTTGTCCAGAATCGTTCTGGCCAGGGCTTCTTCCTCGATCTGTTCAGCCACATACCACTGCAGGAAATTATGGGTGGCATAATCCTTCTCTTCCAGGGTAATATGGACCAGGTCATTGATGCTCTGGGATACAAAGATCTCATGTTCGAGCAGCTCTTTGAACATTTTCTGGAAGCTCCCGAAATCTGTTTTGGGGGCATCCAGCGCGGTAACGATCGCATGCCCTCCCCGCTCGTTGACATATTTGACGAGCTTCAGCATATGCATACGCTCCTCATCTGAGTGTTTATACATAAACTGGGCGATTCCTTCCAGTCCCTTTACCTCGGCCCATGAGGCCATAGAGAGGTAAACCTGTGAGGATTCTGCTTCTATCCTGATTTGCCTGTTCAGGGCTTTTTCAACTTTTTCCGTTAGCATGGTTCTGAATTTTACTCAAAAGTACAAAAAGACCCAGATCTCCCGAGGCTCCTGGGCCAAAAACTAGAATTCGATCAGCACGCCCAGCGTACCCGGGCCGAATTGCAGGTTCCAGCTGACATTTTTATCCTTCGCATTGTACTTTTCGCTGTACCGGCTGTCCAGGTACCGGTCGATGGCCTCGACAGTGAAGATACTTAACCCCACACTGAAAACCACGTCGGAAAGCCAGTGCTTCCCCTCCCAGAGCCGCGAGATACCGGGTACGATCCCCACCGCATAGATCCCTGCCTTGACCCAGGGACTCCTGAATTGCTTGGCAATGGCATAGGCTGTTGTAAACGCCATAACCGTATGACCGGATGGAAATGAATGGTATTCTCCGGAGCCCTGCCAAAATGGTTTAAAGGTATCCTTGCTCTGCCCGCTCAGGGGCCTGGCTCTTCCCACAAACCCCTTGAGGAACTGCTGAAGCATGCCGGCAGAGGCGGCGGAGGACATCAGCAGCACCCCGGTCCGTCTCAATTTGGGATTTTGGGTGAAAAGGCCTGTGAAATAAACGGCCGTTGTCAGGGCGGCATTGGTCACGGGCCCCCCATAGACGCGTCCGTAATCCTGAAGCCATTGGGGAATGTCCTCCTTTCGACCGGTAAAATATTCTGATGTCTGGGTATCGAAAAGATAGACCGTTCCCGTGGCTGCCACCATACCCCCGAAAGTCGCCCATTGGGATTTTCCCCAGTAAAGGGGTCGGGTGTACGAATACCCGATCCCCTTAAAGAGATTTCCCATATCATAGGTAAACATACTCCAGGTGGATGCGTCGTCCGCAGGGATTTGGACGGGTTGCCCATAAAGGGGCCCTGAAGCGAGGATCAGGATGAGGAGAAGCTTCTTCACAGATCAGAAAAATACAAGTTGTGCCATACGGAATGTCGCTGCATGCGCCTCCACGATCGTCCGCAACCGGGGGGAATACCCGCCGCCCATGCTGCATTGCACAGGCAGGTTGTGCTCGCGACACCACTGGAACACCATCTGATCCCTCTTTTGGCATCCTTCGGGGGAAACCGCCAGGGTGCCCAGTTTGTCAGATGCAAGAATGTCCACCCCACTAAGATAAAAGACAAAATCGGGATTTACCGTTTTTTTTAGTTCGGGGAGGTGTTTGCCAAGTATTGACAGGTAGTCCTCGTCTTCGGTTCCGGGCTCCAGAGAAACATCCAGGTCCGAATCTTCTTTCGGGAAGGGATAGTTGGCCTTCCCGTGCATGGAAAAGGTATAAACCTCCGGGACCCCGGTGAAAATTTCCGCAGTTCCGTTGCCCTGGTGCACGTCCAGGTCGAGGATCAGGATACGCCTGGCCAGGCCTGCGGCCAGTAAGTAATGTGCCCCTATTGCCTGGTCATTTAGCATGCAGAAGCCTTCTCCCCGGTCGGAATAGGCGTGGTGGGTGCCACCGGCAATGTTCATGGCCACTCCGTATTTCAGGGCAAAAAGACATCCATCAATGGTTCCCTGGGCTATGCGACGCTCCCGCAAGACAAGCTCAGGGCTCCAGGGGAAGCCTACTTTCCGCATCTCCCTTCGGGAAAGGCTGCCCTCCCGCAACTTTTTGTAATAGTGCTGATCATGAGCCCTCAGGATTTCTGCATCCTCGGGCAAACCGGGTTCGAAAAAATTCTCAGGCCCGCAGGTGCCCTCATGCAGTAGCTGTTGAGGTAGCAGGTCGTATTTCTGCATGGGGAACCTGTGACTTTCGGAAAGCGGATGTTTGTAGACAGGATGATAGGCTATTTTCAGCATGTTCTCACCAGGAAGAAATTATTCTGTATCCGGGTCGTATTAGCCTGGAAACCAAGGCTCTCTCCTTTGATAAAGACAGTTTTGTTCAGGTGTACACGGGCCACTTGCCTCGGGTGTTTCCTGTAGCTCGCAAAGTCAGTGAGAATACGGGCCTGTATGACTTCTTCCTGCCCGCAAATAACCTGCTGGCCCAATAGGAAGATCAGGCCGAATAAAATCTTATCCATAGCAGATAATTTCGGCCTTAAGATACTGAATACTGCAAAAAGCAGACCGTGGCTCCCTTCCGGGTAGGGAATTGGTTCAGGTTATTGGCGCTCCATTGGGGGTGCTGTCTTCTTCAGGGCCAACGAAGATCAGGCTGCCATCGGGGTTTTCAGCCAGCAGGATCATTCCCTGGCTATCCACTCCTCTTAAGGGTCTTGGAGCCAGGTTCACCAACACGGTGACCTTCTTGCCAATCAGATCTTCAGGGCTGAAGTATTCGGCAATGCCCGAAACGATGGTGCGCGTATCGATGCCCGTATCTACCTTCATAACGATCAGTTTTTTGGCCTTGGGCATTTTTTCGGCTTCCAGGATGGTCCCTACCCGAAGGTCCATTTTCGCAAAGTCCTCGTAAACGATGGTGTCTTTCTGAGGTGTAACGGAAGTATCTGACATTGCGTTTTCTTTTTTGGTGTTTTCCAGTTTATCCAGTTGCGCCTGGATTTCTGCGTCTTCGATTTTTCGGAACAGTAATTCTGAATTCCCGATCCGGTGTCCTTGCGGAAGGAGAACCTGGTCTGTCATCAGAGATTTCCATCCCGGAGCAACATCAGGGTCCAGTCTGAGCATCTTTTTGAGCTTCGCGGCGGTGAACGGAAGGAAGGGCTCGCTCAGGACGGAAAGGGCTGCTGCCACCTGAAGGCCTACATATAAGATAGTACTGGCACGTTCCGGATTCTCCTTGACGACCTTCCAGGGCTCCTCGTCAGCCAGGTATTTGTTCCCCATCCGCGCCAGGTTCATGAGGTCCTGTGAGGCCTCCCGGAATCGAAAGCGCTGCAGGCTGTTCCCAATTGTGTCCGGGTACATTTTGATCGCTTCCAGGGTGTGCCGATCATTTTCGGAGAGTACGCCAGGGGAGGGAAGCTGCCCGCCAAGATACTTGTGCGTCAGGACGGTCACCCGGTTAATGAAGTTCCCGAAAATGGCAACCAGTTCATTGTTGTTGCGGGCCTGGAAATCCTTCCAGGTAAAATCATTGTCCTTGGTTTCCGGGGCATTTGCCGTCAGCACATAGCGAAGCACATCTTGCATGTCCGGGAATTCCAGCAAGTATTCATGCAGCCAAACCGCCCAATTCCGGGAGGTGGACAGTTTCTGCCCTTCCAGGTTCAGGAATTCATTGGCCGGTACGTTGTCTGGCAGGATGTACTGCCCGTGCGCCTTTAACATACTCGGAAAAATGATGCAGTGAAATACGATATTGTCCTTTCCGATAAAATGTAATAGGCGGGTATCAGGTGCTTTCCACCATTTTTCCCAGTCCTGATTTTCCCGCCTTGCCCACTCCCGGGTGGAGGAAATGTATCCGATGGGGGCATCAAACCATACGTAGAGGACCTTGCCCTCGGCTCCGGGCAAGGGAACCGGTATTCCCCAGTCCAGGTCGCGGGTGACTGCCCTGGGCTTCAAACCGTCATCAATCCAGGATTTGCACTGACCATACACGTTGGGCTTCCAGTCGTTCTTGTGACCCTTCAGGATCCAGTCGGCTAGAAAACCCTCGTAGCGGTCGAGTGGCAGGAACCAGTGCCTGGTCCGCCTCATCACCGGGGTGGCGCCGGTGAGCACGGATTTGGGCTTGATCAGGTCGGTGGCATTCAGGGAAGAGCCGCACTGCTCGCACTGGTCCCCGTAAGCCTCTTCATATCCGCATTTTGGGCAGGTACCGGTCACAAAACGATCTGCCAGGAACTGACCTGCCTCCGCATCGTATAATTGTTCCCCTTCCTCTTCAATGAAATCGCCCTGCTGGTAGAGTTTTTCAAAAAACTCAGAGGCTGTTTCATGGTGGATTTCAGCTGAGGTGCGTGAATAATTGTCAAAGGATATCCCGAATTCCGAAAAGGAATCTGCAATGATCCGATGGTATTTGTCGATCAATTCCAGGGGTGAGACCCCTTCTTTCTTAGCCTTCATCGGGATGGCGACCCCATGCTCATCGCTCCCGCATACAAAAAGGACCTCCTCTCCTCTCAGGCGAAGGTACCTGCAGTAGATGTCTGCCGGGACATATACCCCTGCCAGGTGACCTATGTGTATGGGGCCATTGGTATAGGGGAGTGCTGCAGTAACGGTGGTTCGATTATACGGAGCGGGCTGGCTTTGCATATTCTGAGGGCTATGAGGCACAAAAATAACCAAATTTAACACCGGCCTACAACCCGTATCGCAAAAGAAAGACCCTGGAGCCTCCGGACAGACAAAATACAGGGTGCGTCCGGTGCCCGGGGCAATAAGGTTACGAAAGATGCAAACCTTGCTCTGAAATTGCGGTGAAACGCCTTTTTTTCGGTGAATAACCAAAAAATGAATAGTCCATGGAACCCTGGACACTCCCGAATCATTATGAACGCGGAATGGACGGTGAGGCCCGGGCCGTGGCCTATCTGGAACGGGAGGGCTATGAAATCCTGTACAGGAATTACCGGTATCAAAGGGCCGAAATCGATATCCTTGCCATGAAGGGAGGCTGTCTGGCGGTGGTGGAGGTTAAAACGCGATCGGCCCATTTTTACGAGGCACTATCAGATACGGTTTCCCGGACCAAGATAGCCCGGATCGTAAGGGCTGCGGATCATTTCGTAAGGGAATGGGGGCTGGATGTGGAAGTTCGGTTTGACATTATTCAACTGACGGGGACTCCCGGGAAGTACACCCTTACGCACTGGGAGGATGCATTCTATTATTTTTGATAAACTGTTTGAATTATAACAAATTGTTATTTTCGCCAAAACATTTCTATGAAGACCATATCCGCGGCTGTTGAACACTATATAAAGCGAAAGCCATTCCTTCAGTCGGCACTTGCACAGGGGATCATAAACCTCACTTCCCTGGCACGGCAGGTGCAACCTGAAATCGAACAACAGTTGGGCAGGGAAATACGGAGCGGGGCCGTGGTAATGGCCCTCAAACGACTCTCCGACAATCTGGAGTTCCGGGCAACCCACCGGATCATTAAGGTTTTGAAAGAGATTGGGGAAATTACCGTCCGATCCTCGTTAACCGATTATACCTTTCTGGTTTCGGATTCTATTTTGCAGAATCAGATGCGGCTCCTGGAGCAGGTACATTTGCGTCAGGATGTTTTCTACACCTCCTCAAGGGGAGTCAATGAACTGAATATCGTGGTTAGCAATAGCCTGAATGATATTGTCGAGGAGTATTTCGAACAGGAACGGCTCACTCAAAAAGCGGAAAACCTTGCATCAATTACGGTTAAACTTCCGGCGGAAAATGTTTCGGTCCCCGGAATCTACTATTTCATTTTCCAGCGGCTGGCCTGGGAAGGGATTGTCCTCTACGAAGTGATTTCAACCACCAATGAATTTACCATCCTGGTGGACGAAGAGCAGGTAGACAAGGCCTTTACGGTGATTAAGGACCTGAAATCCCTCTAGGGCCGCCTGTGCGGGCAGAATGGAGGTCTTACCCCTTGATGAAGCCCTCTAGCTGCATGCCGGCCGGGGACGGATCTCCGCTCTGTACCCTGCCGCCTGCTTCGATCACGGAATTTCCATGGACGCGGATGATGGCCTTGGTGAAATCGGATTCGTTTGCCTCGTAAATATTCTCCACGAATTTCTGAGGGTTCCTGTCAATGTAGGGGAACCAGGTACTGTGGATCTGTATCATGATGCGATGCCCTTTTTTGAAGGTGTGTAATACATCCTGAAGCCGGAAATTCACATCGGTGATATCCCCTGGAACGAAAGGTTCAGGGGTCTGAAATCCATTGCGGAAACGCCCGCGGAACACCTCGGATCGGACCAGTTGCTGATACCCCCCCATAACGATGTTGTCAGGGTTGTGTTCGTACTTCGGATGATCCGGCGGGTAAACGTCTATCAGTTTGACGACGAAGTCTGCATCCGTAGCGGTCATGGATACTTTGAGCCTGGCCATTATTTCCCCCGCGATGGTTTTGTTTTCCACAAGGGGTTCCGTTGAGAAGGTAAGCACATCCGGCCTTCTGGAGGCGTGTCGCTGGTCGTCGCTCATAAAGCGCCGTGGGGTAAAGGTGAGCCCCTCTGTCTGAGAGGTATATGGGACCGGTTTGGCCGGGTCACTGATGTAGTCAAACGCGGCCTCTTCATTCAGGGGAGCCCCCAGGGAGAGGGTCCCGTTGGCCCCAAAATACATGGAGGTTGGGGTAACCTCATCCGGGGGCCACTTGGCAAAGCTTTTCCACTCCTTTGTGCCGGTGTCGAACATGTACGCCTCGGGGAGTGCCTGTCCTTTGGAGCCTTTCAGGTGATGGCTGAAAAAACGACGTTCGACCTCCCTCTGGAAATGGGTGGAGATACTGTCCCCGAAATAAATATGATTATGGGTGGTTTTTCCCTGTTCACGTGCCCATCCGCCATGGTCCCAGGGCCCCATTACAATGGTGTTTTCGGCCTTTGGGTTGGCGGCTTCGATGCTTTTGTAAATATTCAGGGGGCCGTACAGATCTTCTGCATCAAACCAGCCACCCACTGTCATGACGGCGTGGTCTATTCCCTTCAGGTGCGGCAGGATATTGCGTTTCTGCCAGAATTCATCATAGTTGGGGTGGGATATGATCTGCTCCCAGAAAAAATTGTCGAAATGGTACTTCTCGGTGATGTTTTTCAAAGGGCCCTGGGCCAGGTGGAAATCATAACCATCTTTAGCGGGCTCATCGTAGAACCGGCGAATCTTGTCCTGATACCAGGGTTCCCGGGTACGTCCTTCCTTTTGGTATCCGAAGACAGCAAATGCCGCCGTATAACTTTGTAGATAAGCGCCCTGGTGGTGGAAATCGTCAAAGAAAAAATCTGCAATGGGTGCCTGGGGGGAAGAGGCCTTCAGGGCCGGGTGGGCATCGGGTAGTGCGGCAGCCGTATAAAAGCCGGGGTAGGAAATTCCGAACATCCCCACCCGGCCGTTGTTGTTAGGGACGTTTTTCAGCAACCACTCTACGGTATCCCAGGTGTCTGAACTCTCATCTATGGCCTCCTTGTCCCGGGGGTCGTTGCCGGGGATGTTAGGCGTCATGTTTTCAAAGATCCCGTCGCTCATGTATCTGCCGCGCACGTCCTGGAATACCAGAATGTACCCGTCCCGGACCAGGTAGTCAGAAGGATATCCGCTAAACTGGTAGTCGGTATACCGGGAGGCGTTGTAGCAGGTCCGGTTCATCAGGATGGGATACTTGCTATCTTGATTTTTCGGAGTATATACCACAGTAAAGAGTTCGGCCCCGTCCCTCATGGGGATATGGTATTCGGCCAGGTCGTAATGCTGAACCAGATACAGGGAGTCTACTTTCTGGCTCAGGGCAGTACCCATCCAAAAAACAAGGACAAGCAGCAGGTACAGGGATCTTTTCATCGGACTTTCGTTTGAATGGCCCTAAAGATAGATAATTCAACCGATTCAGCAGGACAGCATACAGAAGTCAGGCCAATGGTTCCTGCCCTTTCAGCAATTCAAGTTGCGGGGGAGTTTTTCGCCGGACTCATGGCAGCTCCGGGACCACCTCAGAAGACAATGGCCGCAGTGCTGAGATGGCCCTGTCTACAGAAGTTACCATGTCCATAAGGAGCAGGAGGCGAAGGCCATTTCGGGTTTGCTTTTCTTTGAGCCTTCCCTGGCCGGGGTGGGACTGGACATGCTTCAGGATTTTGCCAAATGCCTCCGACTGGTAAAACCCGGACTCCTGGTCCCCGATGAAATACCCGACAAACTTCCCGTTTTTCAGTACCAGTTTTTCGATACCAAGGGCGCTGCAGATCCATTTAAGCCTCACGGATTCGAGCAGGTCCGAAGCGGGGTCGGGCAGGGGGCCAAACCGGTCTTGCAGACGTCCCCGGAACTGTTCCAGTTCTGCTTCGTTCCTAAGGCTGTTCAATTCGGTGTAAAGGTTGAGCCTTTCCGTAATATTGTTGATGTAGTCATCCGGGAAAAGGAGTTCAAAATCGGTATCGAGCTGCAGGTCCTTTACGAAGCTGCCCGAAGGTTTCCCAGCCTCCTGGTAAAGCTCTTTGAATTCGTTTTCCTTGAGTTCCTCCACTGCCTCGGCCAGGATCTTCTGGTAGGTCTCAAAACCGATTTCATTGATAAACCCACTTTGTTCCCCTCCCAGCAGATCTCCAGCGCCACGGATCTCCAGGTCCTTCATGGCGATGCTGAACCCGCTGCCCAGTTCGGTGAACTGTTCCAGTGCCTGGATCCGTTTTCGCGCCTCGGAGGTCATTGCCTCGTAGGGCGGCGTAATGAAATAGCAGAAGGCCTTTTTGTTGCTCCTTCCCACCCGCCCACGCATCTGGTGGAGGTCGCTGAGGCCGAAATTATTTGCGTTGTTGATGAAAATCGTATTGGCATTGGTCACATCCAGACCGCTTTCGATAATGGTGGTGGAAACCAAAACGTCGAACTCCCCGTTCATAAATGCGAGCATGAGCTGTTCCAGTTTTTTGCCTTCCAACTGCCCGTGCCCGATCCCGATTTTGGCATCCGGAACAAGGCGCTGCAGCATCCCGGCCACCTCCCTTATGTTTTCGATCCGGTTGTGCACAAAGAAAACCTGCCCGCCCCGCTGTATTTCATAAGTGATCGCATCCCGGATCACCGACTCATTAAACCGGATCACCTGGCTCTCGATCGGATAACGGTTCGGGGGAGGTGTGTTTATCACGGAAAGGTCCCTGGCGGCCATAAGGCTGAACTGAAGGGTTCTGGGTATTGGGGTAGCGGTCAGCGTAAGCACGTCCACATCTTCCTTGAGTGCCTTGAGCTTGTCCTTGACCGCCACGCCGAATTTTTGTTCCTCGTCCACAATGAGCAGTCCCAGGTCTTTGAAGATCACGTTCTTTCCTACAAGCTGGTGGGTCCCGATCACAATATCAAGTTTGCCGGAAGCCAGGTTTTCCAGCAGCAGCCTT
>SBFL01000179.1 GCA_006227965.1 Bacteroidota bacterium
GGCCAGTGCGCTGCCGTATAGGCCACATACAAAAAGAAAGGATCCTTCCCGGCTTCCTGAACATGCTCCTCAATATACCTGATTGCATTGTCGCTGATGGCATCGGTATAATACCAGGACCCTTCAGGATGGTATTCCGGATCACTGTAGGGAGTAATGAGGGTATTGCCCCGGACCAGCGTCCATGGGTCCCAGAAGCTTCCCGCTCCGATGATGGTGCCAAAAAACTTGTCGAATCCCCGCTGCAAAGGCCAGTTGTATTTCAGCGAGTCAATTCCCTCCAGGTTTCGGGCCACATGCCATTTTCCGGCCATGTAGGCATGATAACCCGCGGGTTTTATTACCTCTGCAATGGTCAGGCACTGTTTGCCGATCTCCCCCCTGTATCCCGGCTTTCCCTGGTCACCCGTCATAAACCCCATTCCTGTCTGCGCCGGATACAGGCCGGTCAGCAGCGATGCCCGGGTGGGACAGCATCTTGCCGTATTGTAAAACTGGGAAAAACGGATGCCGTTGGCAGCCAACATATCCAGATTTGGCGTTTCTATTTCACTGCCGTAACACCCGATATCGGAGTAGCCCATATCATCGGACATGACCAGGATGATGTTTGGCCCTACCTCTGCGGAATCTTCTCTTTGACACGAGGTATGAGTCAAAACAAGCGATACAAGGGCTGCGGATAAAATGATTCGAAATATATCTGTTCGCATTTCATTGGTTTATTTCACAGCTGTACTTAGTCATCAATGGTTTGAAAAACCAGCTGCCGGAATTTCCACCCCGTTACATCTTTCACCGGTCCCTGTGTCTGTTTCATTATAATGCCAATGATGTTCTCCTGCGGATCGGCAAAGTACTGGGTGTTGAAATATCCTCCCCAGTCGAAAGTCCCTTCGCTGCCCCTTCCGCCCCTAATCTGACCCGCCTCGGTCAGAAGGCCAAATGCCAGGCCGAATTGCGTAACTGCTTCATCCCCCCTGATCTTTCCAATCTGATTGCTCAGGATCATGTCCACTGTTGTTCTGCTAAGCAGCCGGATCCCGTTGTATTCTCCCCCGTTTAAATACATCTGTAAAAAGGTGGCATAATCCTTTGCGGTACTGGAAAGACCTGCTCCCCCGGAGAAAAAACTTTTGGCCCCTTTCACCGGGTAATCGGTATCGTAGAAGGTTACAGGATATTTTTCCCACCTGCCGTCCACGTTATGCTGAACTGCCACCAGCCTGTCTGCTTTTGATTCGGGCAGGTAAAAACGGGTATCGTCCATTCCCAGTGGATCAAAGATGTGTGTTTCCAGAAATTCATCAAAGGGGATTCCTGAAACCACTTCAATAAAATACCCGAGAACATCGAGGCCTTCACTGTAAGTGAATTTCTCGCCCGGATGGTGATGAAGAGGCAATTCTGCCAGCTTTTTCACACTTTCGCCTGTGGTTATGTTTTCCGTGGTAAAGAGATCCGTTACCCCGGCTTTTTCGTACATGAGTTTAAATCGTTCATCCCCGTCTATTACACCGTAGCCAATGCCGGATGTGTGTGTTAACAAATGCCGGATCGTGATCTCCGATTTGACCGGAACGGCGGTCCAGGTGGTGTCGGCATAGCTGAAAGTTTTTAATACCTGCTGGTTTTTAAATTCAGGAATATACTTTGAAACAGGATCGTCGAGCCGGAACCTGCCTTCCTCCCAGAGCATCATCACTGCAGTTGCCGTGATGGCCTTGGACTGGGAAGCAATCCGAAAGATATCGTCCCGTTTAAGTTTCCTTCCACGTTGATTTTCAGCCATTCCGTAGGCCTGCCAATGGACAATCTTTCCATTCCGGACAAGCATTGAAACGATCCCCGGCAGATTTCCATCGGCCACCTCCTCCTGGCACATCTTATCAATACGTGCCAGCCGTTCGGGAGAAATTCCCACACTTTCCGGCGCTGCCTCGGATAGAACCCCTGATTTTTGAAATGATTTTGTCTGTGCGTTTGCACCCAGAATCAGCATTGAACATCCAAGCGCAAAAAATAAGAGCCTTTTCATACTTATCTTTTTTTGTTTTTATCCGTTACTTTTTTATTTGTTGTTCAGATACATTTTCGTATTGATTATTCCCCACCACCAGATCCGAGCAATCCATGGTCATAATCACCGCTTCATCATTCAGTTTCTTTTCCGAAACAATGGTATTCCCCGTAACACTGATTTTACTTGCACTTTTTGCCTGAAGGACCAGGTGGTCGCGAAGCAGGAACTGATTGTTTTCAATTCTTATGTTCCGGTGAACCCTGTCATTCTCCTCGGTGTTCCTTGGTTCAATAAGGATAACGGGCTCTGCACAACGGACAAATTTGTTGTTCCGTATGCACATATCCCTGACGTAGCCGGATTCGTACCATTTGTTGGCATCAATTCCAAGGAGAATGGCGCTCATATGTGTGGACAGGAAAACGTTCTCTTCAACCAGGACTTTCTTTCTTGTTGCCAGGAGAAAGCCGCGCGTGGGAATCCAGGATACATGGCAGCCCCGGATCTCCACCTCCGGGGTCCAGCTAACATTCTCAATGGCATCCCCCGGCTCAAGCTCCCGGGGAATATTCTGTTCAAGGGTTACGAGGATCTCTTTGGGATTAAGCATACTGGCATCCCTTACCCTGTTTTTTCCATGGGATTCATAGGATCCGGCATCCACAAACTCGATCTCATCACCCGGGTTAACTGCCATAAAACCATAGGTTTGATGATGCATAAACCGCAGCTTCAGCTGATTCTCCGGGAGCTTTTCAACCACCTGAAGATAGGTTCCGTGAATATTGATCGCATCGTCATGCGCTCCTTTAAAAATGCAATCCTTCACCAGCACTTTCCCTTTACAACCTGAAATATGAAGGATGTCTGCCCAGGCTGCAGTGGTTCTTCCGCTTGCGCTGTCGGGCGCTATGGTAACAGCTTCATAGCTAAGATTCTCCGAAAACTGGCTTACCAGGCCCATGCCGTGCAAAAAATGGAAATTCACATGCTTCCAGCTGATATTTTTGCTCCGCCGGGTAAACACCCCGGCATAATCCCTGTATGTTTCCCTCAACTGATAGACATGATCCTTTTTAACCTGGTGGGCTCCCCTTGCCCTGACCAGTCCGGGTTCCAGTTCCTCAAAGTGCATCCCCTCAATGGGATTCCATAAGCGTCTCACATCATTGGTCTCCAGATTCAGCTCCTGACCCAGGATCCGTGTATGGCTGGTCCAGCCTTCGCCATACCAGATGATATCACCGTCTTCAATCCGGTATTCCGAATCCTTATGAATCTTAAGATCCACATAATCCTCCCCGACCGCCACGACCTGAAATTCGGACACCGTCGGCCGGTGGTAGTCAAAATGCAGATCGGAGATGGATATATTTTCGCTGCTGTCAATACAGACCTCGATCATTTTACCCCGGCAGATTATTTCTGCACCGGGGCCTGTAATATTGAAATGTTCTGCTCCTTCAAAAAGTATCCCGATGGCCTTGAGGCTGTCGGGCTGTGCATTTGTATTGGAAATATTATACTTCTTCCTGGTCATGTTACCGCTAAAGAAATCGTAACGGCCCGCT
>SBFL01000321.1 GCA_006227965.1 Bacteroidota bacterium
GGGACCGTTTTAGGATACTTCAAACGTATATACATTCAGGTCCCGTTGGTAAACGGGACTTTTTTTTTGACATGGGTTATTAGTGGAATGAAGAAACTGCGAATTGCAATACAGGGGATCAGGGGTTCCAACCACCACATGGTGGCCACGGAATACTTCGGTGAGGATATCGATTTGGTGGAGTCACTTTCGTTCCACAGTCTGGTGGATGCCCTGCTCGATGGGCAGGCAGACAAGGGGGTAATGGCCATTGAGAATTCCATTGCAGGGTCCATCATCCCCAATTATGCCCTGGTTTGCGAAAAGCAGCTGCATATAATCGGGGAGCATTACCTGAACATCCACCATCATTTGATGGCCCTCCCGGGTCAGAAGCTGGGGGATATCCGGGAAGTGCACAGCCATCCTATGGCCCTCCTCCAATGCCGGGAATACCTTAAAAGGCAGCCCCATATCCGGATGGTGGAAGATGTGGATACAGCTGAAACTGCCAGGCGTATCCGGGAAAATACCCTGGAAGGGATAGCGGCTATCGCCCCGCATATAGCCGCGGAACTATACGGTCTTGAAGTCCTGGAGTCCGAAATCCAGACCATTAAGAACAACGCGACCCGCTTTATAGTGGTAAAACAAACCAATAAGGAACTTCCGAAGGAATTAATTGATAAGGCCTCCATGCGCTTTATCACTGATCACAAAAGGGGGAGCCTGGCCACGGTACTCAATGTGATGAGCGACTGTAACCTGAACCTGACAAAGATCCAGTCACTCCCGGTGATCGAGACGCCATGGAAATATTCCTTTTTTGTGGATGTGACCTTTGAAACCTATGATCATTTTGCCAAGGCGAAGTCTTTGCTCTCTCTGATGACGGAGGACTTCCAGCTTTTGGGAGAATATAAAAACGCCCGTTTATGATACCACAGGCCAATCGCCTACAACAGGTAGAGGAATACTATTTTTCCCGAAAACTCAGGGAAGTGCGGCAGTTGGCCGCAGCCGGTCATCCTGTAATCAATATGGGTATAGGCAGCCCGGACCTTGCCCCGTCAGCTGCCGTATTGCAGACGCTAAAAGATGCCGTGGAGGAGATGGGGGCCCACCAGTACCAGAGCTATCAGGGACTTCCAGAGCTCCGGGAGACCATTGCCTGTTTCTACAACAGGAAATTTGGGGTTTCCCTGAACCCGGATTCAGAAGTCCTTCCATTGATGGGCTCCAAGGAGGGCATCATGCATATCAGTATGGCATTCCTCAATCCCGGGGACCGGGTACTCATACCTGATCCCGGATATCCCACCTATGCATCGGTCACGCGTTTGGTGGGTGCTGAACCCATAACCTATACCCTTTCTCAGGCTCGGGGTTGGTTCCCGGACCTGGACACCCTGGAATCCCAGGGTCTGGACGGGGTCAGGCTGATGTGGGTCAGTTACCCGCACATGCCCACAGGGGCTACCGCAGACCGGGACCAGTTCCGGGCACTGGTGGATTTTGCCCGGAGGAATAACCTGTTGCTCGTAAATGACAACCCCTATAGTTTTGTGCTCAGCCATCGGCCCCTGAGTATTCTTGACACTCCCGGAGCTGAGGGCAATGTGCTGGAATTGAATTCCCTGAGCAAGACCTTCAATATGGCCGGTTGGCGCGTGGGCATGCTCCTGGGAGCTGCACCGCTGATAGAAGCAGTGCTCAAGGTAAAAAGCAATATGGATTCCGGAATGTTTTACGGCATACAAAAAGGGGCCATCGCTGCCCTGAAGAGCGGACCGGACTGGTTTGATCAGCTGGATGCCACCTACCGCCGGAGGCGGGCTGGAGTTTTCCAGATCGCAGACCGGCTCGGATGTACCTATGACCACAGGGCTGTTGGGATGTTCGTCTGGGCACGCCTGCCGGAGGGGAGCCCGGAAAGTGAAACCTTTATCGACGAACTGCTGCACGAGAAGCACCTTTTTGTTGCCCCGGGAACGGTATTCGGACCCCAGGGGGAAGGCTATATCCGATTTTCCCTTTGCGTCCCGGAAGATAAGATCAAAGAAGCCCTCAAACGCCTGGAGCCAATAAGGCAGGAGCCTATAACCCTCAAAAAAACGGAAGGATGAAGGTATTAGTAATCGGAATAGGACTTATTGGCGGCTCTTTTGCCCGGGACCTCAGAAGGGTGTCTGCGGGCGCAGAAATCCTTGGCAGGGACCGGGATAAATCCCATCTTGACAGTGCCCTTGAACTGGGCCTGATAGACCGGGAGGCCACAGATGCTGACCTGGAGTCCGCGGATGTGGTACTCGTTACCATACCAGTAAACAGCCTGGCGGCGGAGCTGCCATCCATCCTGGACCGGGTGGGAGAGGAAACCCTCGTTTTCGATTCAGGTTCTACGAAATCCCTTATCTGTAAAGCTGTAAGTGATCATCCGAAAAGAAGGAATTTCCTGGCATGCCATCCCATTGCGGGCACGGAGTTCACCGGGCCGCAGGCTGCCATTTCGGGCCTTTTTGAGGGGAAGACCAATATTATCTGCGAAGTGGAACAGACGGCCTTTGGGATTCAGGAACGCGCCCTGGACCTCTTCCGGAAACTGGGGATGCGGATCCGGTACATGAACCCTGTGGCGCACGACCAGCATATTGCTTATGTGTCACATCTCTCGCATATCAGTTCCTTTATGCTGGGGAAAACGGTGATTGAAAAGGAGAAGAATGAGCGCGATATTTTTGACCTGGCAGGCAGTGGTTTTGAAAGCACCGTCCGCCTGGCAAAAAGCTCCCCGGCTATGTGGACCCCTATTTTTGAGCAGAACAGGGAGAACGTCCTGGAGACCCTTGACGAGTACATCGCAAACCTTCAGGGCTTTCGGGACCTTATGCGGCAGGGAAATTTCGAGGGGGTCTTTGACGAAATGCAGCAGACCAACCGAATCAAGGAAATATTGAGGGGGATACCAACCCCAAAAACCTGAATACAACTACACTATGGAGAATACGAATACCTTACGAAAATGGTTAGATGAAATGGACCTGTCGCATCCTCTGGTGATCGCCGGTCCCTGCAGCGCGGAAACGGAAGAGCAGGTCATGGGTATTGCCCATGCCCTGAAGGATACGGATGTCAACTACTACCGGGCCGGCATATGGAAACCCCGTACCCGCCCCGGAAACTTTGAAGGAGTGGGCGCAATCGGGTTGAAATGGCTGCAGCGTGTCAAGGAGGAAACCGGCCTGAAAACGGCCACGGAAGTCGCTAACCGGAACCATGTGGACCTGGCCCTGGAGCACGATATTGACCTGCTCTGGATCGGGGCCCGGTCCACGGTAAGCCCATTCATTGTGCAGGAAATCGCCGATGCCCTCAAAGGCACGGACCGGGTGGTCATGGTCAAGAACCCTGTGAATCCAGACCTGTCGCTCTGGCTGGGGGCAGTTGAACGGTTGCATACGGCCAATATCGAAAAGCTGGGGGTGATCCACCGAGGGTTCTCAACCTATGAGAAAACGAAATACCGCAATATTCCGGAATGGCAGCTGGCCATTGAATTGCAGACCCGCTTCCCGGATCTGCCCTTAATCAGTGACCCTTCCCATATATCGGGTCGGAGAGATTTGATTTTCGACGTGTCTCAGACCGCCCTGGACCTTAATTTTGATGGCCTGATGATCGAGACCCACCGGGATCCTGACAATGCCTGGAGCGATGCCGCCCAACAGGTCACTCCGTCACGGCTCGTACAGATCATGCAAGACCTGCGCATTAGGAAGGAAACCGATCAGGAGGCCGAATACAACAGCATGCTGAATAACCTTCGGGCACAGATCGATGTGATTGACAACCAGCTCATAGAAATCCTCGGCAGGCGCATGAAAGTGGCGGATTCCATTGGGTCCCTCAAAAAACAGCGCAACGTGGCGGTCCTGCAGACGAATCGATGGAATGCCATCCTCGGGAAAATGATCCTGGAAGGGGAAGGCAAGGGACTGAGTGAAGAATTCGTACTGCGCATGTTCAAGGCGATCCACCAGGAATCCATCAATCACCAGGAGAAAATCATTAACTCCTGAGGTGACGGAACTTAAGAGGGGCGGGAAAAATTGATTCAGGACTGTAACAAATTCGCAAAAACAAGGTCTATTATTAGAAAATTAAAAGCGCTTTTATGAGAACACTGTTTATGAGCCTGTTTTTGTTTGCGGGCCTTGCCCTGTCTGCACAGGGGACCATCGACCGGGAGGTTGGCGAATTTCATGAAATCAAGGTATACGACCTGATCGAAGTCAACCTGATCCAATCGGATGTAAACCGGATCCTGATCAAGGGAAAAAATACCGGAGACATCAATTTTGTAAATAAGGACGGGGTGCTGAAGCTTCGGATGCCTTTGGAAAAGAAGTTCCGGGGGGAAGATACCTTTATCGAGGTGTATTATACGGACCTGAGGACGATCGATGCCAATGAAGGCGCACAGATTGTGTGCAATGAAATGCTCGAACAGGACCGCATAGAGCTTCGCGCCCAGGAAGGTGCGCAGATCGAGATTGGCATGACGGTGCGCGATGCACAGATACGTGCCGTTACCGGAGGAATCATCCGCGCTTCTGGCCTTGCCACCAATCAGGTAATCAAAATCAACACCGGCGGGATCTTCGAAGGCCGTGACCTTAAAACCGACACCAGCAGTATTAAGGTGTCCACGGGTGGCGAGGCAGAGCTCTACGCAACTGCAGAGGTCGATATTCAGATTCGAGCAGGCGGGGATGTCCATGTTTACGGCGACCCGAAAAAAGTCTATAAGGACACCATGTTCGGTGGGCGAATCTACTTCCGGGATTAGACCCGGGCTGCCCGTAAGAAAGACTCCTAAAGCCAGCCTGTTTTCAGGCTGGCTTGATTTGTCAGTGGCTATTATCGAAAGATGTAGCGGGTTATAAAGCTCCCCTGTCCGTCATCCTTCCCGGAGTCGCTCTCCACCGCACTGGTCAGAAAGGCGAGTTCCCACCCGTCGGCCACCATCGCATTGATCATCGAAGAGATCATGCTGTCGTTCGCGGCGATGTTCTGAAACCGGATTCCGCCCAGATTATAGAAGTTCAGGAGTTTGGTTTCCTCAAAGTCCTTTACCCGGATCTCATCTCTCTTGGATTTGTTCCGGCCGTTGTCCTCTTCAGTTTGTTCTGAGGTGAACTCCCTGTAGTCCCTTTCATCCTGAGCATTAATTATCCGGGAGCGCCCCAGACCACCCGGGACGATGGATTCCACACTGGTAATGACCTTATACTGTTGTGCGCTGAGGGTTGCCTGGAACACAAAGAGGCCCATAAGGCATAATAAGACTGATTTCATAGAAGTAATCCTTTTTAGGTTGTACATTTCGAATGGTCGAAGGACCAGGACAATGTTACAGGAATATTCTTAATTTGCAGTCCTACCCCAGGGACAAAATGCAGGGAATTGTTTATAAATCGACGGGAAGCTGGTACCGGGTCAAAGGCGAGGACGGCACATTCTACGATTGCCGGATCAAGGGTAAATTCCGCCTGGAGGGGATCAGGAGTACGAACCCAGTGGCGGTTGGGGATGAGGTCCTGTTTGACCTTGTTGCGGAAGGGGATGAGACAGTAGGGCAAATCCATACGATTCTGGACCGCAGGAACTACCTGGTTCGAAAGTCCGTCAAACTCTCCAAACAGTTGCATATCATTGCTGCCAATGTCGATCTGGTCTTTTTGCTGGTAACCCTGGAGAATCCGAAGACCTACCCTGAATTCATAGACCGGTTTCTGGCCACGGCTGAAGCTTATGATGTCCCCTGCGTCCTGTTGTTCAATAAGGAGGATACCCTGGAGGGCCACCTCAGGGACGAAACCAAATACATGGCGGCTTTGTACCGGGACATTGGATACACATGCGTTGGCATCTCGGCCAAAACTGGAAAGAATATCGACAGGGTCCAGGAGCTAATGCTCGATAAAACCTGCATGTTTGCAGGGCATTCGGGTGTCGGGAAATCCACGCTTATCAACCGTATTGCCCCGGGACTTTCCCTGAGGACGTCCGAAATATCCGAACAGCACCGGCAGGGACAGCATACCACTACCTTTGCCGAGATGTATGACCTGCCTTCAGGGGGGCGGATTATCGACACGCCCGGAATCAAGGGCTTCGGTCTGGTCAATATGGAAAAGGAGGAAATCGGGGATTATTTCCCGGAACTTTTCGCCCTGAAAGCGGAATGCCGTTTCAATAACTGCCTTCATCTGGACGAACCTGGTTGTGCCGTAAAAAAGGCCCTCGAAGAAGGAGAAATAGCCTGGAGCCGGTATCGTTCCTATACGCAAATGGTAACCGGAGAGGAGGATACATACCGGATAGAGCCCAAAGACGAGTTATGAGAGCAGTAATACAGCGTGTACGTGAAGCCAGTGTTACCGTTGAAGGGGAGGTTGTCTCAAGGATCGGACCGGGCCTGTTGGTTTTACTGGGCATCGAGATCGCCGATTCCGGGGAGGATATCGACTGGCTCGTGCCAAAAATCGGCAATCTCAGAATCTTCAACGACGACAAAGGGGTGATGAACCGCTCCCTGCTGGATACAGGCGGAGGATTGATTGTGGTGAGTCAGTTTACCCTGATGGCGTCCACGAAAAAAGGAAACCGGCCTTCCTATATTCGGGCTGCCAGGCCTGAAACGGCCGTTCCTTTATACGAAGCCTTTGTGGACAATATGGAGGATTTCCTGAAAAAAGAGGTGGGGACAGGGGTTTTTGGGGCAGATATGAAGGTTGCCCTGCTAAATGATGGCCCGGTCACCATTTGGATAGACACCAAAAACAGGGAATAAAATCCCTGAAAGGTTGTCATGGAATTCTCGAACCCTTAGATTTGACTAAAATCCGTTCCGATGAACATACAAAATGCCCAGCAGGCGGTAGATGACTGGATCAGGGCCCACGGGGTCCGCTATTTTGACGAACTGACCAATATGGCCCAGCTCACCGAGGAGGTGGGGGAGGTGGCCCGGATCATTGCCCGGCGCTACGGCGAGCAAAGCGAGAAGGAATCCGACCGGGAGAAGGACCTGGGAGAGGAACTGGCCGATGTGGTCTTTGTGGTGTTATGCCTGGCCAACCAGACGGGTATTGACCTGCAGAAAGCCTTTGACAGAAAAATGGATCTGAAAACCCAAAGGGACCGTGACCGGCACCGGAATAACCGCAAACTGAAATAGTGTTGCCTTAATCAGCAATCTCTAAACCGGGTATCGTGAAATTACACCTCACCGGGCCGGAAAGCCCAAAGCTCAAGGGAACCATCCGCATCACGGGATCCAAGAGTGAATCCAACCGCCTCCTGTTGTTACAGGCCCATTATGGAAATATCCGGATTGAAAACCTGTCCAATTCGGATGATACCCGGGTAATGCAGCAGGCCCTCGCTTCGGTTGAATCCCACCTGGATATCCACCATGCCGGAACGGCGATGCGATTTCTTACGGCATTTTTTTCGGGAAAGGCGGGAAGGCAGGTGATCCTGACCGGATCCGAGCGCATGAAGCAGCGCCCCATTGAAATCCTGGTGGATGCACTCCGGCAATTGGGGGCAAAAATCGATTACCTCGAAACCCCGGGCTGCCCGCCGCTTAAAATTCAGGGGACCCGCCTGGAAGGATCAAAAGTAACCCTGCCGGCAGATGTCAGCAGCCAGTATATCTCTGCCCTGTTACTTATGGCACCCACCCTGCCAGAGGGACTGGAGCTGACCCTGGTGGGGCAGATTACGTCCCTTCCCTACATCAAAATGACCCTGGCCCTTTTGAAGCGGCTTGGGATCCAATCCGGGATGGAGGGCAACCGTATCCGGGTACATGCCAAACGGGAAATACCTGAACAGACGGTCGTAGTGGAATCCGATTGGAGCTCTGCCTCCTATTACTACAGTATTGCGGCCCTTGCAGCTCCGGGAACCCGGATTGTAATACAATCCTACTGGCAGGATTCCCTTCAGGGAGATAGCGTTTTACAGGAAATTTACCGGGAATTGGGAGTCCGTTCTGATTTTGAGGATGACAAGCTCGTCCTGACGCGGGAGGAAATCCGTCCGGTTTCGCACCTGACCCTCGATCTGATGGGAGCCCCGGACCTGGCACAAACCCTTGCCGCATGCTGCTACGGCCTGGGGATCTCCTGCGAACTCACCGGCCTGCATACCCTGAGGATCAAGGAAACGGATCGCCTTGGTGCCCTGGAGTCGGAGCTGACCAAACTGGGCGCAGAGGTAGTGGTGTCTGAGGATTCGCTTCGGCTCCATAAAAGCGGACTTTTGAAGGCGGGAAAATCCATCGCCACATACAACGATCACCGGATGGCCATGGCCTTTGCGCCCCTGGCCCTAAGGACAGATTTATTTATTGAGGATGCCGGAGTGGTGTCCAAATCTTATCCCGGATTCTGGAAAGATCTGGCTTCTTTGGGATTCCTGTTTGAGGAGGCCTGAAATCCGTATTTCTTTCGCTTTTTAATTATCACGGCTCCGACCACACGGCGAGCTGGTTTCCGCCGGGATCTCTGAAATGGAACCGGCGCCCCCCGGGGAAGGAGAAGATGTCCTTTGTTATCTTCCCGCCAGCCTCCCGGATGGTTTGCAGCACAGATTCCAGGTCACTGTGATAGAGGACCACCAGTACTCCGTCACAAGGAGCTTCGTCGGATTTTTGAAACCCCCCGTAGACCCCGCTCTTTTCAAAGGAACAGTATTCGGGGCCGTAATCGGTAAATTCCCATTGAAAACACCTGTGGTAAAAGGCCTTAACGGCCTCGAGGTCCGCTGCTTTGAATTCGATGTAATCGATGTGGTTGTTTTCCATAAGACTGAACACTAGGCCCCTTGCGGGGCTTTAATTTTCGGATACTTTCTTAAAACGCATCATCGGGACATCACCAGTTAAAAATTCCAGTTTCCCGTCGTCTGTTAATTGCCAGGAGTCCACCGAGGCGATAATGCTTCGAAAATGATTTTCCCCTTCCCCGCAATACATCAGGGTGGAAGGACCCGGTTCCCCAAAGCGAATTTGCTGCCTTTTCATCTCATAGGGCGCCCGGTATCCGTTGCAGCCGCTATTGCCGATGACATATCCAATTCCTTCCTCAAAGGAGATTTCCGGTTTTTTATCCGGGAACAGGGCTTCGAAGGCGATACGGGGACCAGACATGTATTCCAGTTCCCAGGTCTGTCCGTAGAGGGAGTCTGGCCCGGGCGCTTTAATTCCGCCGCAGGCGGAGAAAAACATCAAAAGCAGTGCTGATAAGCGGTTTGCCAACGGGTTCATGGGGTCTGGTTTTACGGTGGTTTCTTCCCCTACAAGATACGAATCAAAAGCATTTGTTCGCCCCCTGATGAAGTATTGAACGGGGCCGAGAAAGGTCTGGGGGAGTTTTCCGGCCATTTACTTGACATCGCGTGGGACCCGGTCGTATATTTGCAGCCGCAAAACTGAAAACTCCCAGCACATTATGAAGCTTTCACATTTCAATTTCGAATTACCTAAAAACCTCCTTGCAGAATACCCGGCTGAACACCGGGATGAATCCAAACTGATGGTGGTTCACAGGGAAACCGGAAAGATTGAACACAAACTTTTCAAGGACCTGATAGATTATTTCG
>SBFL01000225.1 GCA_006227965.1 Bacteroidota bacterium
CTTTACAGCCTTAGAGAGGAAATCATATGCTGCCATTACAGTACATAAGGGAAGCATCCGACAGGATCGCCGATGCCCTGGACAAAAGGGGGCTGGACGCCCGGCCCATCCTTTCAAAAATCCTCCAATTGGACGAGGAAAGGAGGGACCTGCAAACCCGCCTGGATCAGACCCTGGCGGAAGCCAACAGGAAATCAAGGGAAATCGGTGTCCTGTTCAAAACAGGTAAGGGGGCTGAAGCTCAATCCCTCAAAGAGGAATCCTCACGCCTGAAAGAAGATTCAAGGGAATTACAGGAGCGTCTCAACGAGGCAGCCGAAGCCCTGCAGGAATCCCTGTACCTGTTGCCGAACGTGCCCCACCCCTCCGTCCGGCCCGGACAGGATGAGGCGGACAACGAAGTGGTTTTCGAAAAAGGGGCAATTCCTGAACTGGGTGAAAATGCATTGCCCCACTGGGAGCTCGCCAGAAAATTCGACCTGATCGATTTTGAACTCGGGGTAAAAGTGACCGGGGCCGGATTTCCCGTCTATAAAGGAAAGGGAGCCCGCCTCCAAAGAGCCCTTATATCCTATTTTTTGGACCTCAATACCGAAGCCGGGTATCAGGAGGTACAGGTGCCGCACCTGGTCAATGAAGCCTCGGGTTACGGCACCGGGCAGCTTCCGGACAAGGAAGGACAGATGTACCATATAGGAGAAGACAATCTCTACCTCATCCCGACAGCTGAAGTGCCGATAACCAACATTTTCCGGGATGTTATCCTCGAAAAAGGAAACCTTCCCGTAAAATACACGGCCTATTCGCCCTGTTTCCGCAGGGAAGCCGGAAGCTACGGGGCCCATGTTCGCGGCCTGAACCGTCTCCATCAGTTTGACAAGGTGGAAATCGTCCGGGTGGAGGAACCGGAAAACTCATACGCGGCCCTGGATGGCATGGTAATCCATGTCAGGGGGATCCTGGATTCCCTGGAACTACCTTATCGCATCCTGCGCCTGTGCGGGGGTGACCTCGGCTTTACGGCAGCGCTGACCTATGATTTCGAGATATATTCAACTGCCCAGCAGCGCTGGCTGGAGGTGAGCTCTGTCTCTAATTTCGAGGCTTTCCAGGCCAATCGGCTCAAGCTTCGCTACCGGCAGGGGGCCGAGAAACCTCAGCTGGCCCATACCCTGAACGGCAGTGCGCTGGCCCTTCCCCGCATCCTGGCCGGAATCCTTGAAAATTATCAGGATTCCGACGGCATCAGGGTTCCGGAGGTCCTGATCCCTTACACAGGATTCGACCGGATTTCCTGATAAAGGGTCCGGATCTGCAGCTAATTTCAGGCCTTTGGAACTTCTTAACGCTGCAAAGGGCTTCAACTTCTTATCTTTGTTAAAAGGGTTGGTTTGAAACGATGGTTCCCCATATGGCTCTTCCTGTTGATGGCATGCCCTCTTATGGGGCAGGAAGATTTCCTGGCCAAGCAATATTTCAATGACGGGGATTTTGAAAAGGCGGTGGTGTTCTACGAAAAGCTTGTGGCCGGTAATCCCCGCCGGATGGATTACTCCGAACAACTCGTAAAATGCTATCAACAGCTGCAACAGTACGACACGGCCATTTCCTTTTTACAAAAACAGATCGAAACCGGTTTGGCGCATCCCACGGCCTATATAGACCTGGGATACACCTATCGGCTAAGGGGGGAACCCGAAGAGGCCGGGCGCTGGTACGAAGAAGCCATGCACCTGTTGGAATCCAATCCGAATTACGGCTACGTCATCGGGTTTAAGTTCCAGCGATATACCCTTCTGGACTATGCCCTGAGGGCATATCGAAGGGCCATGGAGCTCAACCCAGAACTGGATTACAACACTCAAATTGCCCGGATCTATGGGGAGCAGGGAGACATCGAAAAGATGTATGAAGCCTATATGGACCTGCTGGCCGAACGTCAATCCATAAAACCCAATGTGCTGCGCGTTTTGGACGGGTTCATTACCCGGGACCCGGAGGCTCCAAATAACCTCCTGCTTCGGAAGACACTGCTCATGCGGGCACAGAAAAACCCGGATCCGCTCTGGAATGAATTGCTGAGCTGGTTGTTTGTCAAACAGGAGTAGTGGGCCAGTGCCCTTACCCAGGAGAAAGCCATCTACCGGCGTTTGGAGAGTTCCAGCCTGGATCGCATCATCAGCCTGGGCAGGATGGCCGAAGAAGCCCCCGACCTGGAAGCTGCACAGGCCGCCTTCGAATTCATAGAAAGGGAGAGTGCCGATCCGGTGACCCGGCTCAATGCCAGGCTCCATCTGATCGATATCAGTCTGCTGATGGACCCCAACCCAAATCTTGGAAGGACGCAAAAAGCCTACGAAGACCTTATGCAGCAATACGGGTATCAGGCCAACACCCTGCAGTTGCAGATCAGCTATGCAAATTTCCTGACCTTCCGCATGGGGGAAGCCTCAGAGGCCATCCGGATCCTCAAAAAATGCCTGGATCTCCCCATGTCCAATTATACGGAAGGGTACGTAAAGCTGAACCTGGGGGATATCCTGGTCTACACCCAGCGCTTCAACGAGGCGCTTATCAATTTTTCCCAGGTACAGAAACGGCTTAAAAATGACATAATGGGGCAGCAGGCCCGCTACAAGGTAGCCCAGACGAGTTTCTACAAGGGGGATTTTGACTGGGCCCTCACCCAGCTCAAAGTATTGCGGAATTCCACCTCCCAGCTCATCGCCAACGACGCCATGCAACTCAGCCTTATCATCTCCGACAACTCCCTGGAAGACTCCACCCAGACGGCCCTGCGCAAATACGCCCGGGCTGATTTGCTGAGATACCAGCAAAAAAAGGAGGAAGCCCTGCAGGTCCTGGGGGAGCTCCTCGAACAACATAAAGGGGAACGAATAGAGGACGAAGCCCTGCTGATGCAGGGGCGGCTGTTGGAGGAGAAAGGAGATTTTTCAGGTGCCCGGCTGAGTTACATTAAGATCATCGAATTCTTTGGTCGGGATATCCTCGCGGACGACGCCCACTTTGCCCTGGCTGAATTGTACCGGACCCGTCTGCAGGAGCCTGAAAAAGCCATGGAACACTACCGGGAGATCATTTTCAACTTCCAGGACAGTTATTACTTCCCACAGTCAAGGAGGCAGTTCCGTATCCTGAGGGGAGACCCGGTCAACTAACCCAGAAAATTAGATTCATTAGGAAATGATTATATACAATGTCACCATCAATGTGGAACCCGAGGTCCGGGATGCCTGGCTTGAATGGATGCAGCACACCCACATCCCCGAAATGCTGGCAACCGGGAAATTCCACGAAGCCAGGATTTGCCGGGTCCTGGTGGCTGAGGAAACCGGGGGATATACCTATGCGATACAGTACCTTACCTCCAGTAAAGAACTTCTGGAGGAGTATTACCGGGTAGATGCAGCCCGAATGCGCAAGGATGGGTTGGATCGCTTTGGCGAAAAGTTCGTCGCCTTCCGCACCGAACTGGAAATTATAAGCGAACACTGAAAGATTATGGAAAATCTTTTCGTCTACGGCACCCTTCTAATACCACAGGTCCGGAA
>SBFL01000332.1 GCA_006227965.1 Bacteroidota bacterium
ACCTTTTTTTTTTTTTTTTGAGCATGAACACCGGAAGTGAACTGGAGGGGGGGTGCCGGTTGTTTTATGTGGCACTCACACGGGCTGAAAATTAGGTTTACTTGTCGTATACGCAAATCCGGTACCGGTGGGGGAAACTCATCGATGCCGAACCCAGCCGGTTCCTGCAGGAAATCGACGAGCGGTTTTTAGACAACCTCACCCCGGTGGAAACCTATCAGTTCAGGCCATTGCTGAATGCAGATATTTTCGGGGAGGTGGACAAAAGCAGTCTGCGGCAACAAAAGCCGGTTACGGGAATCCCTCCCGGGGCAAACCATCCATCAGAAAAACAACTGAGGCGGCTGCGCAGAATAAAACCCCAATTGGGTGAACCCGCCCCGGGTAATGGAACAGTGGGGGAGGAGCTCCGGGAAGGCAGCCTGGTGGACCATTCCCGATTTGGAAAAGGGCAGGTGCTCAAAATCGAAGGAGCCGGCAACGACAAGAAAGCAGAAATTCGATTTGAAAGGGGAGATGTCAAGAAACTCCTGTTGCGCTTTGCCAAGCTGCGGGTGCTCGAGAAATGAAGCGATGTATTGCCGGATGGGCAACCGGGGAAGGCTGAGTACTGAAAATCACAGAAGATAAGGCTATGGCGGAATTTATCCGTATTTACGAGGAAAACCCCAATCCCAGGGAAGTGGAACGGGTGGTGAAAGTCCTTAGAAATGGTGGTCTGGTGATCTACCCTACGGACACGGTATACGGGCTGGGTTGTGATATTACCAATTCGCGGGCCCTGCAGCGATTGGCCCAGCTAAAGGGGGTTAAGCTAGAGAAGGCCAACTGGTCATTTATTTGTGCAGACCTCAGCAATTTGTCCGATTATGCCCGGCAGATCGATACCCCGACATTCAAGATCCTCAAACGCGCCCTCCCGGGGCCATATACCTTCATTCTCCAGGGCAGCAATCAGTTGCCGAAAGATTTCAAGAAGAAAAAAACCGTTGGTATCCGCGTGCCGGATAACAGGATCGCCCAGGCTCTGGTCCGGGGGCTGGGACACCCTATCGTATCGACTTCCATCCGGGATGAGGACGATGTTCTGGAATACACCACGGACCCTGAGCTCATCTACGAAAAATGGAGCAATCTGGTAGATGTGGTGATCAATGGGGGGTATGGGGACAATGTAGCCTCTACGGTAATAGACCTCACCGGCCCTGAACCCGAGGTGATCCGGGAAGGAAAAGGAGACCTGGACATCCTCTAACGAAAAAACCCCGTGACCCAAGGTCGCGGGGTTTTGATCTCTTTACGATTTGATTCGCTTACCGGTTGATGTCCGGATCCTGCATTCCTTCCTCGATCATGCTGTAGAACTGATCCAGTTTTGGAAGCACAACGATACGGGTCCGACGGTTCTTGGCCCGGTTATCAGCTGTATCGTTGGACAACAGGGGGATGTAATAGCTGCGTCCTGCCGCTGTCATACGGGCTGGATCTACGCCAAAATCGTTCTGCAGAACACGGACCACCGAGGTAGCGCGTTTTACACTTAAATCCCAGTTGTCCAGAAGAGGTTCACGACGATACGGCACATTGTCCGTGTGCCCTTCCACCATGAATTCGAAATCCGGCTTGTTGTTCACCACCTGGGCGACTTTGCCGAGTACCTGCTTAGCCGCATTGGTGACCGTGTAGCTTCCGCTCCTGAAAAGCAATTTGTCGGAGATGGAAATAAATACCACACCTTTTTCGACGCTGATCTCGATATCCTCATCATCAAGGTTTCCGAGAACTCCCTTCAGGCTCTGAACGAGTGCAAGGTTTACGGAATCCCTGCGGGTAACGGCATCCTGGAGTTTACGGATAGTCAGGTCTTTTTCCCTAAGGCTTTCGAGAGACTTCTCAAGGTTGTCTGCTCCTTTGGCGGTCAGGGTTGTCAGGTTGCCCATATTATTAATGAGTTCCTGGTTGTTGGCCTTCAAGAATGCATTCGCTTCCTGCAGGGTTTTAAGCTGGGCATCAGCAGTTGCTTTTTCCTCGAGGCAGGAATTCAATTTTACAGTGGCGGAGTTCAACAGGTCCTGGGTCTCTTTTTGTTTGGCTTCCAGGTCAGCGTATTTCTTTTGAGATACGCAGGAGGAAAGTGCCAGGGCAACCCCAAGACATCCTATCATAAGTTTTTTCATAATCACGAGTGATTTTAGTGTTAAAAGTTCGTTTAAATCTGGTCCTGATACAAAATTAAGAAATGTCCCTGCCACCCCGGCAGGATTCCGTTAATCTTTTACTAAAATACCAAATGTCCTTATTCTACGTACGTAATAAGACCACACAATGGATGTGGCGGCGTAATATTTTTCAACAAAACGAACTTTCTCCCTTTTGCGGAGCATCCGGAAAAAATGCCCGTAATAGCTAAGATGTGCCCTTACGATGGCCCAGGCGTGTTTTAATTTGAACTGGAACACGAACCGGAGTGCAGCTATCCCATCCAGCAGAAGCCTGGAAAGAATAATTGGGAATGCCTTTTTCCTGGGGAGGTTTTTGGTGATGGAAAACAGGGAGTTCCTGAAATTAAGGAAGGTTTTTTTGGGGTTCATATTCTTCAGGGTGGACCCTCCCATGTGAAACACCTCGGAGGCGCCCGTATAATATACCTTGTAGCCGTGATTTCTGGCCCTCCAGCACAGGTCCACCTCTTCCTGATGGGCAAAACAGTCTGTGTCGAACCCACCGAGCTCCCTGAATATCTCCTGCCGGATAAACATACACGCCCCGGTGGCCCAGAAAATTTCACGGGCATCGTCGTACTGCCCGGTGTCTTCTTCCAGGGACTGAAATATCCGACCCCGGCAGAAAGGATATCCGAAGAAATCCAGAAAACCCCCGGCAGCACCCGCATATTCAAAGTGGGTGGGACGCTTCAGGTCCTTGATCTTGGGTTGCACGATCCCAATATCGGGGTTATGCTCAAGCAATTCCAGAACGGGTGCCAGCCACCCTTTTGTCACTTCCACATCCGAATTGAGCAGGCAGATCAGCTCGGCGTCTACCTCCTTGAGAGCCTCATTGTATCCCCCGGCAAACCCGTAATTCGTTGGATTTCTTATTATCCCCACTTCGGGATAGCGGTTCTCTAGGAATTCAATGGAGTCGTCAGACGACCCGTTGTCCGCCACAATGATTTGAGCACCCGGGCTGTTCTCAACCACGGAGGGCAAAAACCGCTGCAGCAGTTGCTTTCCATTCCAGTTCAGGATCACTATGGCGAGAGAGGACATGGCGGGTTCCAGAAGATTTGGATTCACAAAAATTGTAAGGGCGCAAAGTAAGTAAATATTTTACAAAGCTGGGAGACTGCATTCCCGACCCGGGTGGGAGTGCCTATAATTCACTAAAATCGGGGAGGTCCCTTAGGAAGGAATACCTCTTGCGCGTATAATCCATTTGGCAGTAGTAATGGACAAGTCCGTTGGTAACCATAAGGAAGTCTGCCCGGGCCTTCCAGTTGTATCGGGCTATCTGGTCAAATACGCCCTGGTCTATGGGTACGGCCGGAGCTTTGCATTCCACAAGCAGGAGAATGCTGCCATCCGGGTGGCAGACCGCTATGTCCAGTCTTTTCTCGAGCCCTTCAACCCTGAGCTGCCTTTCCACCAGGGTACGGCCCGCAGGGTACTCCTTGTCAGTAATCAGGTAGTGCAGGCAGTTTTGGCGAACCCATTCCTCGGGGGTCAGGGGTACGTATTTTTTGCGAACGGGATCAAAAACCAGCAGTTTATTTTCCCTACTTTTGATCTGCAGCGGGTATTTGGGAAAATTCAGGGGTATCATAAGCTTTTATGGCCTTTAATGCGATGGATGAAGTAAAGAAGATTATTGAAGATATACAAAATGGTTCTCCTGCACCTATTTATTTTCTGATGGGGGAAGAGCCCTACTATATCGACAGGATTGCCGATTATATAGGGAAAAATATTCTATCCGAAGAAGAGAAAGGTTTTAATCAAATGATACTTTACGGGAAGGATGTGACTGTGGATGAGATCATTTCCCACGCCAAACGGTTCCCCATGATGTCCGAGCACCCGGTGATAATCGTGCGGGAGGCGCAGCATCTCAGCCGGACGATTGAGAACCTCCAGGCCTATGTAGAGCAGCCGCAATTATCCACCATCCTTGTTATTTGCTACAAATACAAGTCCCTGGACAAGCGTAAGAAACTGATCCGTAGTCTCAGGAAATCCAATGCGGTGATCTTCGAAAGCAGGAAAATGTATGAAAATCAGGTATCGGACTGGATACGGCGCGTTCTGCTGGGGTCCGGCTATAAGATTTCCCACAAGGCAGCTGCCCTGCTGGTGGAATATCTGGGGACAGACCTGAGCCGGATATCCAATGAACTGGAGAAGCTCAAAGGGATCCTCCCTAAGGGTTCAGAGATCGATCCGGGGGTGATTGAAATGCACATCGGCATCAGCAAGGACTACAACAACTTCGAGCTTAAGAAGGCCATTGCGGAAAGGGATATTACCAGGGCTACCCGCATTATCAAATATTTTGCGGAAAACCCAAGGGAAAACCCATTTGTGATGACCGTATCCCTGCTCAACACCTTCTTTTCCCAACTGCTGCAATACCATGGGTTGCTGGACCACAGCCCAAAGAATGTGGCCAGGGCACTTCAAATCAATCCTTATTTCGTGAGTGAGTACCAGACAGCGGCGAGGAACTATTCCATGAAAAAGGTGAGCCGCATCATCAGCGTCCTGCGCGAAATGGATCTAAAAGGAAAGGGAGTTGGTTCCCCTTCGCTGAAACAGGATGACCTGTTGAAAGAATTGTTACACAAGATCCTGTAGGCTACTTCTTGTCCACGCTGTACGCACCGGGCCCCAAAAACAGGATGGTGACGAAAATCAACAGGAACAATAAGGACTTCTCCTTGGATCCGAAGGGATCATCCGCGTGCCTGATCAGGGCGGCAACCAGCATGCTGATAACTATGGGAATACTGGCCCATCGGGTCTTAAATCCAATAAGCACCAATATGGCGCAAAGAAATTCAGCAAAAATAACGAGGAAGAAGGAGGGGACGGCTCCAATACCGATTGGGTCCGAAAATTCAATTGGGCCATCTCCAAAAAGTCGTTGAACTTTGGGGATTCCGTGCGTGAGTAACAAACCCGCACCGCCAATGCGGAGAATGGCGAGTCCAAGATTGTTTTGTAGGGAACTTTTCATAGGTAGTTTGGTGTTTGTATTCGCACTAAATTATTATTAATGTTCAGTATTTCCCAAGATTTTTAAGAATTCTTGAGGTTTCCCGTATCAGCGAATCGCAATTATTACGGTTAAAGGGGAGAGGGGGCTTAATCTTCAGCACATTGTCCGAAGGCCCGTCTGTGCCAATCAGGATATAGGACTCCCGCAACTGATTTTTAAGCACCTGCGCCGCCCTGGTATCGGGCTGACCGTCAGCTGTTATCAGTTCGACCCCCAGAAAGAGGCCTTCCCCGCGTACATCCCCGATCCCCGGAAAGACTTCCTGCAACCCGCGGAAAGCCTCCTTCAGCCAAGTGCCTGTATCGGCTGCCCGTTCCCTCAAACCTTCTTCTTCAAGTACTTCCAGCACCGCCAGCCCAGCTGCACAGGAAACGGGATTGCCGCCAAAAGAACTGAAGAATTCCGGCCCGGAATCAAAACTGGAGGCGACGGCCTCTGTTGTTATCACAGCTCCGATAGGATGTCCGTTCCCCATGGGTTTTCCCAATATCACAAGATCCGGTTGTACGTCATACATCTCATATCCCCAGTTCCATTGGCCCAGCCTGCCAAAGCCAACCTGCACTTCGTCGCTGATACAGATTCCTCCCTGATTTCGGACGGCTTCATAGACCTGGTTAAGAAAACCCTTCGGAAGAGGGACCTGACCTCCACACCCCATAACAGGTTCAGCAATAAAGGCAGCAGCCCCACCATTGCATTGTTCTAAAAGGGCCAGATACTGTCTGGCGAAATGTGTTCCGGCAGTCCCGTCATCGGGCAGGCCGCTTCCGAAGACCTTGGGCATGGGCCCCAGGATGGTATTGGGATGAATTTCCCCTTTTTTGTGTTTGTAATGGCTCACAGAGATGCCAGCCGCTGTATTCCCGTGGTATCCGTGTTTTATGGCAAGGATCCCGGCTTTATCCGTGTGGGCCCTGCTGAGGCGTAATGCCAGGTCCGTTGCTGCACTCCCCGAATTTACCAGGAATATCCGGGATAATGCCGACGGGAAAAGTTCCAGGAGTCGTTCTCCATAATCGAGCAATTCATCATAGAGATAACGGGTATTCGTATTTAACCGGCCCAGGGTACGGGAAGTGGCCTGTACTACTTTGGGATGACAGTGCCCTACCAGCATAATGTTGTTGTAGGCATCCAGCAGCGTTCGGCCCGTCTGATCAAACATATACTGAAATGCTGCCCGCCTCATCACAATGGGCTGCTTATAGCTAATCGAGAGGGAGGGGGGCATCAGGTTTGCACGCCTTTGAAGAAACATTTCGGGTTCCCTGGCCGGGGGTGGGTCAAGCCCCACCGCCTCCATAAAGACATCCCTGCCTTTCTCAGGTGAGATCCCAACCCATTTTCGCAACAGATTCCTCATAGAGGCCTCACTGATACTGATATAGTCGGATCCAGGCCGCTCCTTTTTCGCGCGGGCACTGTTGCAAAGGCTCATGCACATGCGGCCCGCGATGAGATAATACAGCAGGCTGAGTTCGAGTTCCTCCAGTGGAAGGTGCTTATGGTATGCCCGAATTACCCTTGAGGCATCTGACAGGGGGTCCTCGCTTTCGGCCAGCACATACGGAAGTGCAACGGCGAGCTCTCCCATGAGCCAGGAATGGCACATATCTCCGAAATCGATGATACCGCTTACCCGGCCGCGGCGCGTGAGTACGTTCCAGTCATTGGCGTCATTGTGAATAATGGCTTTTCGAATTTCATATTTACGGGGAAGGACTTCCAATTCGAACTGCAGCAGAAAATGTGAGATCAAAGCCCGGTCTTCCGGATCTTCTATCGCCGGGAGGTTCTTTCGGTGCTGTTCCACGAACTGCAAATCCCAGGGTGAAACCTTCCCGGCCAGGATTCCAGGGCTAAATTTCCTGCTCACAAGGTTCAGCCTGCCCAGGAAATCACCCAGGGATTCCAATAGGGCTCCGGAATGAGGTGTCTCTGCCAGGAATTCGCCATCAAGGTAGCTAAGCAGTCGTACAAGGACGTTGTTTTCATCCAAAAAGAGCCTTCCTTCCAGGCTCCGTATGTGAAGAGGAAAATCAAAGGGTTGCTCCTGGGCAAGGCTTCGGGTAAGCCTGTCCTCCAGTTCGATTCGTTCACGAAGGGATTCAGATTCCCCCTGGTATTTCAGGATATAGCGGTCTTCCCCGGCCCGGACCAGGTAGGTACGGTCTTCATAGCCTTCCAGCAGCTCGACACGGGTTGGGGTCAGCCCGTAGTGTCGCACGAGTATCCTAGCGAGTTTATCCGGCAGGGGCTCCATGAGATTGTTCATTGGTCTTCAAACTTAACTAAAAAAGCTATGGGATCGGACATGGGATAATCATGCCCGGGAATGGCCCAGGGTCTCCTGTAATATAGGCATCTCGATCACATTCCTGGCTGCCCGGATTTTTCAATTTACGGCGGTGATGCCGATATTCCCTGGGAGAAGGAAAAAGTGCGGATGGAAATCCCGTCTCAGAAGTCCTGGAGCAGAAGAGGTGGAGATTAAATGCTAATCCTTGCCTTACTGACACGGAAAACCCATGACCGCACATGGCGTGGGGGGGGGGGTGAACTTCCTTCAGGGAAAAGTACCTGTTGTACGCTGCCGCATGGGGTCAGCGCAATTCCGGAAAATCATCCGGCTGCGCCTCATGCATGATCTGATACGCCCTTTCAAAGATATCCTCAGCGCTTGGTTTTGAAAAGTAATCCCCGTCACTGGCATAGGCCGGACGGTGTGCCCGCGCGGTTAGGGTCTTGGGAGCTGAATCAAGATACCGGTATCCACCCTGTTCCTCCAGGACTTTCTGCAACAGATAGGCGGCACATCCGCCGGGGACATCTTCGTCCACGATCAGCAGGCGGTTCGTTTTTTTCAAACTTTCCACTACCCGGTGTTCCAGGTCAAAAGGAAGCAGGCATTGGGCGTCGATCACTTCGGCATCGATACCCACCACCTGCAGTTCCTGTGCTGCCTGCATCACAATCCGGAAGGTGGATCCATAGGAAAGCAGCGTCAGATCTGAGCCTTCTTTCACTACTTCTACCTTGCCGATCGGGGTGCAAAGTTCGCCCAGGTTCCGGGGAACAGGCTCCTTTAAACGGTATCCGTTCAGGCTTTCCACCACAAGGGCGGGTTCGTCACTTTTCATCAGGGTGTTGTAGAACCCTGCTGCCTTGGTCATATTCCTGGGGACCAGGATGTACATCCCGCGGAGCAAATGTATCAGGGCTCCCATCTGGGAACCGGAATGCCAGATACCTTCCAGGCGGTGCCCCCTGGTGCGCACGATCAGAGGTGCCTTCTGTTTCCCAACTGTGCGGTACAGTACCGTGGCAAGATCATCACTAAGGGTTTGCAGGCCGTAGAGCAGATAATCCAGGTACTGGATCTCTGCGATGGGCCGGAGCCCTCGGAGTGCCATTCCAATGCCCTGGCCGATAATGGTCGCCTCCCGAATACCGGTATCCGATATCCGGAGGGGTCCATATTTTTTCTGCAGGCCTTCCAGCCCCTGGTTTACATCTCCAATAGCTCCACTGTCTTCCCCGAAAATCAGGGCTTCAGGATACTTTGAGAAAAGCCGGTCGAAATTGTCCCTCAGGATTACCCGACCGTCCGCCTGCGGGACTTCTGAATCAAAGGCAGGGGGAACTTCGGCGATCTCGGTAGCCCGTCCCGGTAATTCCGAATACAAATGGGAGCTATACTTTGGCTCAACTTCTGTGAGGTAGTTCCCAATCCAATCCTGCAGCGCCTTTTTTGCCGGGTTTTGTTCCCCCACAGCATAATGAAGGGCCTTCCGACCTTTGGTGAGCAGGTCCCGCTTGAGTGGCTCCTCAACCGCGATCAGATCATTGGTGAGCTTTGTTATAAAGGCCCTGTTCGGACTGTTATCCCCAAGGGCAGTCATCAATCGAATGAGTTCCTTCTGATGTACCCTGTGTGGCTGAAGGAATTCTGCCCAGGCTTCTTTTTTGGCAAGCCGGACCTCTTTTTTTATCCCCTTTTCTAGTTCCAGCAGCGTTTCTTCCGCGGCAATAGAGTTTTCAAGGATCCATTGCCGGAATTTCAGATTGCAGTCGTGTTCCCGCTCCCACTCAAGCCGTTCCTGAGATTTGTAGCGTTCGTGGGATCCGGAGGTGGAATGTCCCTGTGGCTGGGTCAGTTCCATGACGTGGATCATGACCGGGATATGAGACTCCCGCGCAATATCGGAGGCATTTTCATAAGTGTGGATAAGCGAGGTGTAGTCCCATCCGTTTACCCGGAAGATCTCGATACCTTCCTCATCTTCAGTGCGCTGAAACCCTTTTAGGACTTCAGAAATATTTTCCTTTGT
>SBFL01000227.1 GCA_006227965.1 Bacteroidota bacterium
AAAAATGATGGACCCCAGCCCCAGGTACAGCATGGTGGGTCCAAACTTGGAAATACTCTCCTCATTATCCGATGTATCCACTTCGATCTGCCCCTGGAAAATGCGCTTTCTGCTGGCTATCAGGGTGGGTACCACCGTACACATAATCGAAGGGAGCAACACGTGAATTACAAGCTGTGAGGCCGATACTTTGTCGGCGATCCAGAGCATGGTGGTCGTCACATCCCCTATGGGAGACCAGGCCCCTCCTGCGTTGGCATTGATAATGATTAGGCCGGCAAACCACAAACGGGTCTGGCGGTCCTTGATCACCTTCTGAAGGATGGTCACCAGGACGATGGTAGCCGTAAGGTTGTCTATGATTGCAGAGAGTATAAAGGCCAGTATAGAAAACAGCCAGAGGAGTTTACGCTTGCTTCTGGTGCGGATATATCCCTTTATGGTGGCAAACCCATTGAAATAGTCAATGATTTCCACAATGGTCATGGCACCCAGCAGAAAGACAAGTATCTCAGCCGTCTTCCCGAGGTGATGCAAAAGCATTTCATCCAGATGGGAAGCTTCCAGTTCCTTTAATTCCGCATTGACCTCAAAGACCGGCAGCTCTGCCAGAGCAATGACAGCCCAGAGAATAGCCATCATGGCCAGGGCCGGGATCAGCTTATCGATTTTGAGGTTGTGTTCAAGGGTAATCGCCAGGTATCCGACGAGAAAAACGATAATTACAATGGTCTCCATAAAGGTCGGTTTTGATTATACGAGCTGCTTGAGCGCAATTTCAAATGCGGTCCGGCTCAGGTTTTTCTTAGATGGATTTTGCTTAAAGATATTCAAAATTGCCTTTCTAATGATTTCAGAGGTATCATTAAAGATCGCCTGATCTTCCATGGATACCCTTCCCTCCATAAAATAAGCGAATACCCGGGCCATTCCACAGTTGGACACAAAGTCGGGCAAAAGACTGACCCGCTGGTCCGTGTACTCCATGATCGGCCCGAAAAAGATCTCTTTATCTGCAAAGGGGACATTCGCCCCGCAGGAAATCACCTCCAGGCCGGTATCAATAAGGCGGGTGATTTGTTCCTGAGTGATCAATCTCGAAGCAGCACAGGGGGCAAAGATTTCGGCGGGGATATCCCAAATGTTCTTGCTGATCTCGGCAAAGGGAATCATGTTCTCGGCAATAAGGGCATTTCCTTTTTTCTTGCCGAAAAAGGTCTTTATTTCGGAAAAGCTGAACCCCCCTTCCCTGACGACGCCTCCGTGCCGGTCTATGATCCCCACGATTCGGGCTCCCATTTTGGAAAGATAGAAGGCCGCTGCAGCTCCCACGTTTCCAAAACCCTGTACGATGGCCCGTTTTCCTTCGACACTACTGTCATGAATGTCGTAATAATGGCGTACGGCTTCTGCCACGCCGAACCCGGTGATCATATCTGCCACCGTATACTTGCGCGCCGGGTCCGGGGAATAATCAGAACTTTCCAGTACTTTGATGACCCCCATCCGAAGTTGCCCTATCCTGTTGATCTTATCGGCCTCAGTTGGCCTGAAATGACCGTTGAAAACCCCTTCCTGCGGATGCCAAACCCCTGCATCCTCGGTAATTGGGATTACCTCATGGATCTCATCCACATTCAGGTCCCCTCCTGTGCCGTAGTAACTCTTGAGCAGGGGTGCCACAGCATTGTACCAGCGCTCCAGTACTCCCTTTTTTCTCGGATCCTCCGGATTAAAATTTATGCCGGATTTGGCCCCCCCTATGGGCGGCCCCGAAATGGTAAACTTCACTTCCATGGTCTTTGCCAGGGAAAGTACCTCATTCATGTCAAGACCCTCCCGCATGCGAGTACCTCCTCCGGCAGCACCTCCCCTGAGTGAATTGATCACGGTCCATCCTTCCGCTTCAGTTTCCGGATCATTCCAATGGAAAACAATTTCGGGGGCTTTGTTTTCAAAGCGTTCTAGAAGTTCTTTCATTACCATATGGCAAGCTGTCTTTTAGGGTGCCTGTAAAGACTCTTCTGGACTTTAGACTTTCGAGCCGGAATCGTCCGAGGGGCCAAACAAATATAAAAATAAAGGGAAGCTTTCAAGGCATAATTCAAGTGTCTTGCAGAATCCCTGTTACCTTATTATCAGTAAAGGGATGTTTGTGTTGAAATCCTTGTAATCTGGCCTTATATTTGTATCCCTTCTTTATAAAATTTGCAACACCTATGGATTTTACTCTGACCGAAGAACATCGGATGATTCAACAGGCCGCCAGGGATTTTGCACAGACCGAACTGCTGCCGGGCGTAATTGAACGGGACGAAAAACAGGAATTCCCTGCCTCACAAATACGCAAGATGGGGGAGCTTGGCTTTCTCGGGATGATGGTCGACCCCGCTTACGGGGGCAGCGGCATGGACACCCTGTCTTACGTACTGGTTATGGAGGAACTCTCCAAGGTGGATGCATCCGCCTCTGTGGTTGTTTCCGTAAACAATTCCCTGGTATGCTGGGGCCTGGATGTTTTCGGAACGCCGGAGCAAAAGGACAAATACCTCAGGAAACTGGCAACAGGGGAAATTCTGGGTGCTTTTTGCCTCTCGGAACCTGAAGCCGGGAGTGATGCTACTTCCCAGAAAACCACCGCCATTGACATGGGTGACCACTACGTGCTGAACGGAACCAAAAACTGGATCACCAACGGGTCTTCTGCGGATGTTTACCTGGTAATGGCGCAGACCTATCCCGAAAAGGGGCATAAGGGCATCAATGCCCTCATTGTGGAGAAGGGAATGGAGGGATTTGAGATCGGGCCCAAGGAACAAAAAATGGGAATCCGTGGCAGCGACACCCATTCGCTGATGTTCAACGATGTCAAAGTCCCGAAGCAGAACCGAATCGGGGAAGACGGCTTCGGATTCAAATTCGCCATGAAAACCCTGGCCGGGGGTCGTATCGGAATTGCGGCACAGGCCCTGGGCATAGCAGCCGGCGCCTATGAGATGTCCCTGAAATACTCCAAAGAACGCAAGGCTTTTGGAACTGAAATCGCCAACCACCAGGCCATAGCATTCAAACTTGCCGACATGCACACCCAGGTCCAGGCTGCCCGGTATATGGTGTACAAATCAGCCGTGGACAAAGACCAGGGCAATGACTATGATCTCTCCGGAGCGATGGCGAAGCTTTACGCTTCCCAGGTTGCCATGGACACCGCTGTTGAAGCCGTACAGATCCACGGCGGAAATGGATATGTTAAGGAATACCATGTAGAGAGGCTGATGCGGGATGCCAAGATAACCCAGATCTACGAGGGTACTTCCGAAATCCAGAAAATCGTTATTTCCAGAAGCATCCTTCAGGATTAAAGGCTTTCTCCCCCCCGGACTTCCACCTTACAAATTTTAATAAGGGGGCATCTGCTTTTCAGGCCGTAATAACAAAAGGCTACCCCTCATTTTTCTGGGGGTCAGTGCTTCCAACAACAGAAACTGGGTTTACCTGCCTGTATAATGCGGACATTTTCAAATGCCCCGCTCCTTGCATTTTCTAACCAC
>SBFL01000212.1 GCA_006227965.1 Bacteroidota bacterium
AGTTCGATGGAAAATTCCTGCCAGACCGTTTCCTGAATGTGGTGGGCCAGATTAAGGATATCCTTCCCGCTGGCCCCGCCGTAGTTTACCAGCACCAACGCCTGCTTCTGATGCACACCGGCATCCCCTGATCGGAATCCCTTAAGCCCACATTGGTCGATCAACCAGCCTGCGGGTACCTTGAAGGTGGCTTCCTCCTGGGGGTAAGCAGGCAAGTCCGGGTGTTTTTTCTTCAGTTTCTCAAATAGGGACAGCGGAATAACGGGATTTTTAAAGAAACTACCGCTGTTTCCGAGCCGCGCCGGGTCCGGGAGTTTCCGTTGTCGGATTGCAATTACCGCCTTTGCGATATCCCCGGGGGAGGGATCTGAAATGTCCATGGAAATCAGTTCTTCTTCAATGGCCCCGTAGGAAGTGGAACGGCGGTGGTTTTTTTTGGTAAGCCGCAGTTCCAGGGAGAGGATTATGAACCTGCCCTTTCCCTCCCGCTTAAAGTACGAATCCCGGTAGCCAAACCGGCACTGTTCCCTGTTAAACCGTTTCAGGGCCCCGGTCTTGACGTCCATGGCCGTGCAGGCTTCAAACACATCCTTTAGCTCCACCCCATAGGCACCAATGTTCTGAATGGGCGCCGTACCGGCCTTGCCGGGGATGAGCGCCAGATTCTCAATCCCTCCATAACCCTTTTCCAGGGTCCACAGCACCAGTTCGTGCCAGTTTTCCCCTGCCATGGCGCGGATGATGACCTCCCGGGAATCCTCACGGATTATTTCCCGTCCCAGGATGTTGATATACAGGACCAGGGCATTAATGGAGGCGGTCAGCAGGATGTTGCTGCCACCGCTGAGCACAAAAGGCGCAGGAAGGTCCTTGCGCAGGATCGCCTCCCTCAGGGTTTCAGGGGAACTGATTTCCAGGAAGTGGCTCGCCCGGACATCAATGCCAAAGGTGTTGTACGGTTTAAGGGAGACATTTTCCTGTATGTGCATCAGCCCGGATAGTTTTTCAGAGCCTCTCTGAGGATCCGAACCGCTTTTCTCAATAAGTCCTGCTCCAGCACATATGCGATCCGCACTTCCCTGGACCCCAGTCCGGGGGTGGCATAGAATCCTGCAGCAGGGGCTACCATTACCGTAGCGCCCTTCCAATGGAATTCCTCCAAGAGCCACTGGGCAAAATGGTCCGCATCTTTCACGGGAAGTTCCACCATGCAGTAGAAAGCGCCCTGTGGCCGGGCAATACGGATGCCCGGGATCTTAGAGAGCTCCTCCAGGAGGAGGTCGCGACGGGCGGTATACTCCCCGATCACTTCCTCGAAATACTCCGGGGGGGTATCCAGTGCCGCTTCACTGGCGATCTGGGCCAGGGTAGGGGGGGAGAGCCTGGCCTGCGCGAATTTCAGGGCTGCCTGCATCAGGTCCGGGTTGCGGCTTACCATGCAGCCGATGCGAGCCCCGCACATACTGTAGCGCTTTGAAACCGAATCCACCATGATGGCGTGCATATCCATGCCGGGTTCCCTCAGGACTGAGTAGTGCTGTTTTCCGTCATAGGCAAATTCCCGGTACACCTCATCGGCAATCAGGAATAGGTTGTGTTTTTTCACCAGGTCTGCCAGTTTCCTTATTTCTTCCTGGCTGTACAGGTAGCCTGTGGGATTCCCGGGATTGCACAACAGGATGGCCCGTGTCCTTGAAGTGATGTAGCTTTCAAAGGTTTCGATGGGGGGCAGGGCAAAATTATCCGAGATGTCCGAAGCGATGGGGATTACCTTAACCCCGTTGGCAATGGCAAACCCGTTGTAATTCGCGTAGAAAGGTTCCGGGATAATTATCTCGTCGCCAGGGTCGGCGATGCAGCCCATCACGATGGAAAGGGCTTCCGACCCCCCGGTGGTCACCAGAATCTGCCCCGGTTCCACCCTAATCCCGTGTCCGGCATAGTATTGCGCAAGTTTGACGCGATAGCTTTCGTTACCCTCACTGCGGCTGTATTCCAGGACTTCTATGGGAGCCTGCCGCACAGCATCGAGGGCAGCTTTGGGGGTTTTGATGTCCGGCTGTCCGATGTTGAGGTGAATCACCTCCACCCCCCGTTTTTTGGCTGCTTCTGCGTAGGGGACCAGTTTCCGGATAGGTGAAGCCGGCATGGCCAGGCCTTTTTTGGATAAAACAGGCATAGGATGTGTCTTATCAGACAAAAATGAGAAATCATAGCCGAGAAAACAACATAAAATTCCAGGATAGGGACGCGGATTGGGACCCTCCCAGATCAAAGGAATGTTAAAATACCGATGAGTAAATATATTTTTAGTAATTTGTTGGTGTAGAAATCACGTTATGAGGTTGTTGCGGGAAAGATGGATTTTAGTGTCAGTGGTATGCCTGCTGGGGCTTTCCCCCTGTCTTTCTCAGTATTATACACTTCCCAAAGAAGAAACCCGTACCCGAAAGATCTATTTTGAACTGATCAACAACCTTATGGTCGTTCCTCTGGAGGTCAACGGGGCTTCCCTGAATTTTATTCTTGATTCCGGGGTTAGCAAGCCCATTCTCTTCAATCTGGCCGACCAGGATTCCATAGAACTGAAAAACGTTTCCAGGATCACCATTCGCGGCCTGGGGGCCGGGGAACCGGTCGAGGCACTTCGCTCTACCGGGAATACTTTCCGGGTGGGGATGCTGAAAAACATCAGCCAGGAGCTCTATGTGGTCCTGGACAAGGAAATGAATTTCTCACCGAGCCTCGGTTTTCCGGTACATGGCATTATCGGCTATGACCTGTTCCGGGATTTTGTAGTTGAAATAAGCTATAGCCGAAAGTATATCAGATTCCATCAGCCGGATGCCTATACCTCCCGAAACCGAAAGGATGAGGTTACCCTGCCATTGGTGGTGGAGAACAACAAGGCCTACCTGAAAGGAACTGTCGTGGTGACCGGGCAGGAGGAGATTCCCGTAAAATTACTGATGGATACCGGTAGCAGCGATGCCCTCTGGCTTTTTCCAGACAGGGACAAGGGTCTGGAGATTCCGAAGCAAAACTATGAGGATTATCTGGGAAAAGGCTTGAGCGGCACCATTTACGGCAGGCGTACAAAGATCGAACAGATGCGCTTCGGGGACTTTGTTTTGCGAAATGCCAAGGCCGCTTTTCCCTATATGGAATCCTTCAAACTTGCCAGCGACCTGAAGGACCGGAACGGAAGTGCCGGAGGGGAACTCCTGAAGCGCTTCAATATGGTGGTCAATTATCCGGAAGGAAAGATCACCCTTAAGAAAAATTCCCTTTTTGACGAGCCTTTCCAGTTTAACCTCGCCGGAATTGAGCTGGAGCATGCCGGGGTGAGGTATATAGCCGAACGCATAGCCGATGCAGCCGGCTTTCTGCGCAATGATGAAGATACCTTCGGCAACGTACAGCTGATGGTAGGGACCCAGACCCGACTGAGCCTGGTCCCGGAGATCATCGTGTCCGCCATCCGGGCGGGCAGCCCGGCCGAAGAAGTGGGGCTTAGGGAGGGCGATGTGATTCTTGCGGTAAATGGAA
>SBFL01000182.1 GCA_006227965.1 Bacteroidota bacterium
CTCCGGCCACTTTGTCATCGGAGATCCCGTGGATCGCGGTAGCCTCCTGTGGAATTGGCATTTCCGGATTGACGAGCCAGCTGCGGCTTTCCTTGTTTCCGTTGGGGTGTACCTTCAGTACGGCAATTTCCACAATGCGATCCTTGGCGATATTGGTACCTGTGGTTTCCAGGTCAAAAAAACAAATCGGGCGCTTCAGGTCTAAATTCATGCCGGTGTGCGTGTTGGGCGGGTACTGGAATGACCATCCCCGCATCCATTTTTACAGATGTCAGATTTCCCGGTTTTCGTCCCAGGCCTCGAGATAATCCGCCACGGCCTGGGCAAACATGCCGCCCAGGGCCCCGTTGACCACCCGGTGATCGTAACTGTGGGAGAGGAACATCTTGGAGCGGATCCCGATAAAGTCCCCGGAAGGAGTTTCGATCACAGAGGGAACCTTCCGGATCGCACCCAGGGCCAGGATCCCCACCTGAGGTTGATTGATGATGGGGGTACCAAAAACACTTCCAAAAGTTCCAACATTGGTTACTGTATAGGTCCCATCCTGGATTTCATCCGGTTTCAGAGCATTGTTTCGGGCCCGATTGGCCAGGTCGTTCACGGCACGGGCCATCCCAACCAGGTTCAGCTGATCTGCGTTCCTGATGACAGGCACGATCAGGTTCCCATCCGGCAGGGCGGCAGCCATTCCCAAGTTGATGTTTTTCCGCTTTACGATGGTATCCCCTTCCACAGAGATATTCATCATGGGGTATTTCTTCAGGGCCTTGGCCACGGCCTCCAGGAAAATGGGTGTAAATGTCAGTTTTTCCCCTTCCCTTTTAAAGAAAGAATCCTTGACCTTGTTGCGCCAGTTGACAACGCCGGTAACATCCACCTCCACAAAACTCTGCACATGAGCAGAGGTCGATATACTTTCCGTCATATGCTTGGCGATGAGTTTTCCCATGCGGGTCATTGGGATCCTCTCGTCACCGGGGCCGCCTGGCGCCGGGGATTTAGGGGCAGGGGAAGCGACCGGGGCAGCGGGTATTGGTGCTTCAGGTGCGCTGGCACCCATCCCCTTGGCAGCGGGGGCAGGACCCGCCTTCCTGCTTTGGATATACCCCAGCATGTCGTCTTTGGTAACCCGGCCATCCTTGCCGCTGCCGGGAAGTGCGTCCAGTTCCTCCTGAGTAATTCCTTCCTGCCGTGCCATATTCCGGACCAGGGGAGAGTAAAACCGCTGTGAGCCCGACACCAATCCGGGAGCCGGTGCGGAGGAAGCGGTTTCCATGGCCACCGCCACGGTTTGTTCCACTTCTGAATCCATGGCCGTTGCGGGCTCTTCTTCAGGTGAGGCTTCGGGCGCCACAACTGTTTGTGGAGTCTCTTTGCCCCCTTCCACCTGTATGATGGCAACGGTCTGACCCACCTTTATGACGTCGTCCACTTCAAAACATCGTTCCAGAAGCACCCCGTCTACCTCGCTTGGGACCTCTGAATCCACTTTATCCGTTGCGATTTCAAAAATGGCTTCATCAGCTTCGATGGTATCACCCACCTCTTTCAGCCAGGAAGTTAGCGTCGCCTCTGCAACACTTTCCCCCATCTGTGGCAATTTCAGTTCAAATTTTGACATATTCGTACCTGGATACCTTTTAGAACTATATTTTTTGCAAAACTAGTAAAATTAACGCCTGAATTCTGACATATTTATACTTTTCACCGGTTCAAAGATCCCTCAAAAGGGATACGCTGCAAGATGGACCGACCCAGGGTGACCTCATCGGTGTATTCCAGATCATCGCCCACAGGAATGCCTCTGGCGATAGTGGTCAGCTTCACGGGAATCCCATCCAGCTGCCGGGACATATAGAAATTGGTCGTATCCCCCTCCATGGTCGCACTCAGTGCAAATATGAGTTCCTGCACCTCCCCTTTCCGCACCTTCTCCACAAGAGAATCTAAGGTCAGGTCCTGTGGACCTACTCCCTCCATGGGGGATATCTTACCCCCGAGCACATGGTACAGCCCCCGGTAATGGCCTGTGTTCTCGATAGCCATGACATCCCGAATATCCTCCACCACGCATACCATGGTGTGGTCCCGCCGGGGATTGCTGCAGATCTGGCAAACCTCTGTATCGGATATGTTGTGGCATTCAGAGCAATACCTGATACTACTGCGGAGTTCCTGAAGGGCCCGGGAGAGCGATTCGGTCTGGGCCTCGGGTTGGCGAAGCAGATGCAGCACCAGCCGCAGGGCTGTCCGCTTTCCGATCCCGGGAAGCTGGGACATTTCCTCTACGGCCTTCTGCAGGAGTCTGGACGAAATTTCCATAGGGACAAAATTACGTATCTATTTTAAGTTTTGTACTTTGGACACCAAAGAAATATGGCCCGGGTCAATGCAGGCATCCGAGGAGGTTACAGCTCCCCGAGGCCCCCGGGAACTCTGAGTCTGATTCCCCATGACCCCACTGCATATCCTGGTCCTGACAGGTTCGTATTTCCTGGTTCTGCTGCTGATCTCCTTGGTAACCGGCAGAAATGATTCCAATGACGATTTCTTCCGCGCGGGAAAATCGGCTCCCTGGTTTGTGGTAGCCTTCGGTATGATAGGCGCCTCCCTTTCCGGGGTTACCTTTATCTCAGTTCCGGGAAGCGTGGAGAGTGCTTCCTTTTCTTATATGCAGGTAGTGCTCGGGTACCTGGCAGGGTACCTGGTCATCGCTTTTGTTCTACTTCCCATTTACTACCGCCTGAATGTGACCTCAATTTACGAGTACCTGGAAGGGCGCTTCGGCTGGATGAGTTATAAGGTTGGTGCGCTCTCCTTTTTTATCTCACGCGTACTGGGTGCATCCTTCCGACTTTTCCTGGTCGCCATCGTTTTGCAGCAATTCGTCTTTGACGCCTGGGGGGTTCCCTTTGAACTTACCGTGGTATTGTCCATCCTGCTTATCTGGGTGTACACTTTTAGAGGCGGCATTAAGACGATCGTCTGGACCGACACCCTGCAAACCCTGTTCATGCTGATTTCCGTTGGACTGTCCATTTATTTTATCAATGAAAAACTGGGCTGGGGATTTTCGGATTTCCTGGCGTCCGAACAGCTGGAGAACTATAGCAAAACGTGGTTTACGGAAAACTGGGCGGAGAGGAACCACCTGCTGAAATCCTTCTTTGGGGGAATGTTCATCACCATTTGCATGACCGGACTGGACCAGGATATGATGCAGAAAAACCTCACCTGTAAATCCCTGGGCGACGCCCGCAAGAACATGATCTCCTTCAGCCTGGTCCTGGTGGTGGTCAACCTTGTTTTTCTCCTGCTGGGAGCCCTGCTGTTTATCTACGCTGAGACCTTCGCCATAGGCATCCCGGAAATGGACGGCAGCCCGAAATCGGACCTGCTCTTCCCTGAAATAGCCCTGAACAGCGGTTTGGGCATGTCAGTAGCTGTCACCTTTAAGCTGGGGCTCATCGCCGCGGCCTATAGCAGTGCCGACAGTGCCCTTACCTCCCTCACCACCTCCTTT
>SBFL01000380.1 GCA_006227965.1 Bacteroidota bacterium
CCGAGTGCCTTTGAGAGCTATTTCCTCAACGATGCCCTGTCCTATGAAGACCTTGACAAGGCTATTGATGCGGCATCCGAAGCCATGGGAAGGTAAGTGGTTAAGGGCCCCTGGCCATTGGACAATACAAAAAAAGCAGGGTTTCGCGCCCTGCTTTTATGCTTACCCCCTGTGGGCTTTGTGCATTGCCTTTCCCCGCCGGTATTCCTTCAGACTTTTCTGATGCCCCATTTTTTTGGCATTGTGCCTTTTTTTCCACATTTCAAATTGGGATTCATTCAGGATATTTTTCATCTCTGTCTGAAAAGCAATTTCCTGATCGAGATGGGCATTCATACGGGAATAGCGCTCCTCGGGTGAAAGCCGTTTTGATGAATCTCTCACGGCTTCCCTGTGGGCATTGCGCATTTTTGCACGGGACTCGAACCGTTCTTTCAGCAGTGATTCCACCTGCTTTTGTTGTTGGGTATTGAGATCCAGGGCCAAAACCATTTTTTTGGAAAGAAGGGTAGCCCGTTGTTCGGATGTGAGTTCTTTGTAAGCCTTGTGCATTTCCCCTTGGTGGGGGTTTCTCTGGGCCATGGCTCCTGTTGTCAGCAGGAGCATGCCGAGGGCGAGTATCTCTTTCATGTGATTCTGTATTATGTTTCTATATTCTTAGAATCACATTTCGGAAAAGGGTTTAACCGGCAGTGTTAAATTGTGAGATCATTAACACCCAATCTCGGTTCCGGTATTCCTGGTGGCCGCAGCAGAATGAAATGCTTGGTGAAGAATCAGAGGATGGCCTCCTTTTTCTTCTCGGGGTCTTCTTGTGTTTGCTTTGAAGTTAACTCTGGCAAGTTGTTGTTTTCCTCAGTATTTTCAGATTGTTCTACCTGATAATAAAAGAGGGCACTTACAATAAAAGCAAAAAGATAGATCAGACTTTTGATCTTATAGTTCATGATTAAGGTAGATTTGGGAACAACAAATTAGGCAATCATTTGCCACATCAGCCGCAAATGTTGTGAAAAGGCTGATTCCTGTTGTGAAAATCCCGGATACTGATGTAAAAGCGTGGTACCCGCGTAAATAGCGGGTCCAACCAAGAACACTTCATCGCTAAATCCGGCAGTTGGTCTGCAGACCTTCTAACTTGGGTCGAGGATTTCGTCTATCCGGTCCAGGACATCCTGCAGGTGGTATCGCGTCATGGCATGGGAGGTCCTGCCGGCCGCTGAGCTTGCACTGAACTGGCTTCCGACCAGATGCCATTGAGGAGGTTATCCATCATTTGCAAAAGGCTGTAGGCTTCTTCCCAGTTCAACGCCCCATATTCGATTAGGCGGGGCAGTTTGCCAAGGCTGAAGATCCGGGTCCAGGGTGCGCACCTGTAGGGCACGAAGGCGCCCTGTAACCCGGGGGTATTCTGTTTTTGAAGAAATAGCCGGGTACAGAGCCCACTAAGGGGTGCTTTTATCTGCATGAGGGATTTGCGATTTTGAAACATTTGGGGTCCAAAGAACATAAAAGTTCCATGAAACCCATGTCAATGAAATTATGATTGATTTAATTCGAATCTGCCTGTTTAAAGGAGTAAAATGCTGATAGTAAGGGATGTGGGAAAAGTTTGAACAATGACGGGATCCTGCCTTCTTCCCAAATGTGTGTTAAGCAGCAGGCAGGCTTGTAACAATTTAGCTTTTACCCCGTCTATTATTGTACAAACGCCTCACATACTTCACTTTAGAGAGGCGCCTACATAGAGTTGATAGAAGATCGCATTTCTGTCAGTAGTTTGAATTAGTCAGTTGGAAAGCCCCTGTATGGCAGGGGTTTTTCTGTTTTTAGAAGAGCAGGGGCATCACAAACTGAAAAACGAGGACCAGCAACACGATGGAAAGGCAGTTGAGTATAAATCCCACCCGGGCCATCTGGTGTACCTCTATGTGCCCGCTGGCAAAGACGATGGCATTGGGCGGGGTGGCCATGGGCAGCATAAACGCACAACTGCTGGCAATGGTAACGGGGATCAGTAGGTGCAGCATGGGAATGTCCAGGCCTATGGCAATCCCGGCAACCACGGGGGCCAGCACGGCAACCAGGGCCACGTTGCTCATTAGTTCGGTCATGAACAGCATGAGGGCGATCAGGAGAAAGACGCTGAAAAGCACGCTAATATCTGCATTGGCAATGCTGCCGGATACCAGGTCTACCAAACCGCTGGAGGACATGCCACGGGCAAGGGCCAGCCCACCCCCGAAGAGGATGAGGATTCCCCATGCCAGGCGTGAGGTGTCTTTCCAGATGAGGATGAAGTCCCTCTTTTTCAGATTGTAGGGAAGGGCGAAAAGGGCTATGGCGCCAAACATGCTGATCCCGGCATCTGATAATTCAAGGCCGGGAATCCACCGGTTGATCAGGGTGCGGAAAATCCAGAGGAAAACCGTGACCCCAAAAATGGAAAGCACCATTTTTTCACGGGAACTGGCCGGCCCCAGCTTTTGGAGTTCACCCCGGATCACGGATCGGGAAGCCCCGAATTCCAGCCCCTTACAGGGAAACATCCACTTGACCAGCACCACATAACAGATAGTGATTAGGATCAGCGAAATAGGCAGGCCGATAGTCATCCAGCGAAGGAAGGAGATCTCGATCTGGTATTCATTCTCAAGCAGGCCGATCAGCACCGAATTGGGCGGGGTCCCTATCACGGTGGCGATCCCCCCGGAATTAGCCGAAAAGGCGATCCCGAGCATTACGCTTAGTGCAAAATTCTTGTCTTTTTTGGTAAATCCGTCCTTGTCATCCATCAGCAGGTGAATGACCGAAAGTGCAATGGGCAGCATGACCACCGTGCTGGCCGTGTTGCTGATCCACATACTCAGGGTGGCAGTGGCTATCATAAACCCGAGGATGACCTTGTTTGGTGTGGTCCCCGTCAGGTTGATGATGGTAAGGGCAATACGCCGGTGCAGGTTTACCTTTTCCAGTGCCAGGGCAAGTACGAATCCACCGAAAAACAGGAAAATGATGGGACTGCCGTAATTGGCACCTACACTTGTCATGGGCATAACATCCAGCAGGGGAAAAAGCAGGAGGGGAAGCAGGGCAGTTACAGATATGGAAACCGATTCGGTAATCCACCAGACGATCATCCAGCTTGCAGTTGCGATTACCGCATTGGCCGCAGGGTTGCCGGGGATCATATCCGGCAACAGGTTGAAAAGCACAAATAGAACCGGCCCGAGGATCAGGCCGATGATTTTGGCTAGCTGCATGGCCCTAAGATACTACGACTCTTTTAAATGGCACATCAGGACATCATCCACTTTGGAGACTTCGGCCAATCCGAGTTTTGTAAGGCCTTTTATTCCCTTGTCCCAGGCCTTGCCGCTGAGACCTGTGGCATTTTTTAGCTCTGCAAGGGGAACCGGGTTCTGCCTTTTCAGTAACTCCAGGATCGCCTTTTCGTTCTCCTTGAGTTCCAGGGGCTTTTTTTCGGGCCGCATCTGGGGGAAGAATAGCACCTCCTGGATGGAGGCATTGTTTGTCAGCAGCATGACCAGCCTGTCAATCCCGATCCCGATCCCGGAGGTGGGGGGCATCCCGTACTCCAGTGCCCTGAGGAAATCCTGGTCGATAAACATGGCTTCGTCATCTCCTTTTTCCGAAAGCCGCAACTGTTCCTCAAAGCGTTCGCGCTGGTCTATCGGGTCGTTGAGCTCGGAATAGGCATTGGCAATCTCCTTTCCGTTGATCAGCAATTCAAACCGCTCGGTGAGCCCTGGTTTAGAGCGGTGCTCTTTGGTGAGCGGGCTCATTTCCTTCGGATAGTCTGTGATAAAGGTGGGCTGTATGTAGTGGTGTTCGCATTTCTCTCCAAAAATTTCGTCGATGATCTTTCCGGCGCCCATGGTCGGATCTGTTTCCAGTTCCAGTTTTTGTGCCACTTCCCGAAGCTGTACTTCATCCATCCCGCTTAAATCAAACCCGGTATGGGTTTCTATGGCTTCCAGCAGCGGTACCCGGGGGTATGGTGCCTTAAAATCTATGACCCGATCCCCCACCTGTGCCTTTGTGTCTCCATTGGTCTCACGTGCCACGCGTTCCAGCAGTTGCTCGGTTACCTCCATCATCCAGTGGTAATCCTTGTAGGCGACGTAGAGTTCCATCACTGTGAATTCCGGATTGTGGGTGCGGTCCATTCCCTCGTTCCTGAAGTCCTTTGCGAACTCATAGACGCCGTCAAACCCTCCCACGATCAGCCTTTTCAGGTAGAGTTCATTGGCAATCCTCAGATAAAGAGGAATGCTGAGGGCATTGTGGTGGGTTACAAAAGGCCTTGCAGCCGCTCCACCTGGAATCGCTTGCAGAATGGGGGTTTCCACTTCTAGGTACCCTTTTTCGTTGAAGAATTTACGGATGCTGTTGGTTATACGCGTGCGTTTGAGAAAAGTGTCCCGGACATGCGGATTCACCACCAGGTCCACATACCGCTGGCGGTAGCGGAGCTCGGGGTCGTTGAATTCATCATAGACCCTTCCTTCGGCGTCAGTCTTCGGCAGGGGCAGGGGTTTAAGGGCTTTGCTCAGTAGGGTGAACCTGGTCACCAGGACTGTTTTTTCCCCTACCTTGGTTTTGAAGAGGGTTCCCTCCACACCAATAAAGTCGCCTATGTCGAGGAGTTTTTTGTAGACTTCGTTGTAGAGGGTCTTATCTTCTCCCGGGCAGATTTCATCCCGGTTGAAATAGAGTTGTACACGTCCCTGGCTGTCCTGAAGTTCTGCAAAGGAGGCCTTTCCCTGGATCCGCCGTGACATCAGTCTTCCGGCCAGGACTACCTCCCGGCCATCCTCGAAATTTTCGCGCACATCGATCGTGTGGTCTGTGACCGGGAACATGGAGGCGGGATATGGATCTATTCCCAGCTCCCTGAGTTGCTTTAATTTCTCTCTCCGTACGATTTCCTGCTCAGAAAGTTGCATCTTCTAGTGATTTGAGCCGCAAAATTACATTATTTAGAAAAAGCGGGGAGCCGGTTTTACTTTTAAAGCGCACCTCTGTCCGCGTATGATGTCTGATAATGACAAACCTCATTGAATTTTCCTCCCTCCGTCACTTGATTTGAGCGACTATTTCTACCTGTAAATTTCAATAATAAAACCCCCTTTGCAAAGTCCTTTACGGTTATGGAGGGATTTTTTGCCTGGCGGTGTAACAATATACCCTGATTTGTGTCCAATAGATTGAAAGATCGAATTGCCCATGAGTTTCCTCCGTGTGCTGCTGGCCATCATTTTTCCGCCCCTCTCCGTGATAGGAAAGGGTTGCGGGTCCTTTTTGATTGTACTGCTTTTAACCTTATGTGGCTGGGTTCCCGGGGTAATTGCCGCCCTGATCATCCTTAACAACCCTAATTGAGATGCATTTCCCCAGAAGGATATGATCGGCCAATGTTCAGGGTGCTGCCCTGTCCATGGACGGAAAGACACTGTTTTACGAGGTGGGATTTCTGGACTACCTGCTGAAGCCTGCCGTGCTGGATCTGCAGGTCATCCCGGAAGAATAAGCTGCTTTAACATTCGAAAGGGCAATAACCAATGCGCATATTAGCCGAAAGTTAAGATGTTCCGGAATAATTACCGGTTCTGTACCTTTGTAGCATGAATAAACAAGTGGCCTTCGAGGACCTCGGGTTTCGTGATTACGGGGATGTCTGGGATTACCAGGAGCAGCGGTTCCAGCAGATCCTGGACATCAAAATACAGAACCGACGGAAGGACAGGGTGGATTCCACGCCCAATTACTTCCTTTTTGTGGAACATCCTCATGTGTATACCCTTGGCAAGAGCGGGGATATAACCAATCTACTCGTATCGGAGCAGCAGTTGACGGAAAGGGGTGCGCAATTCTACCGGATTAATCGCGGCGGGGATATCACTTACCACGGACCGGGACAGGTAGTGGGGTACCCCATCCTGGACCTCGATAATTTCTTTACGGATATCCACAAATACCTTCGTTTGCTGGAGGAAATGATCATTCTGACGTTGTCAGAATACGGACTTCAGGGGGAGCGGTCCAAAGGGGAGACCGGGGTCTGGCTGGACGTTGGAACGCCCAGGGCGCGTAAGATTTGTGCCATGGGGGTGCGTGCCAGTCGATGGGTTACCATGCATGGTTTCGCCCTTAACGTCAATACGGATCTGTCCTATTTTGAACTGATGGTCCCCTGTGGGATTCGGGGAAAAGGTGTTACCTCCCTCAGCAGGGAACTGGGGCGTCATATCCCCATGGAGGAGGTAAAGGAAAAATTGAAGGGACATTTTTTGAGGCTTTTCGAAGCGGGGTGACCTCAAAGGTCTGTCCGGTTTATCGCCTGACCCGGTATACCCTGATCGCGTTGTCGCGATAAGGGACCACCAGCTCCGGGTTTCTTCCGCTATCCATATCGGCCATATCCGCGGGCCCGCTACCCTCCACGGGAAAGCCCGTAACCGGAACGGCTGTGCTCCGGAACAGGTATACCTGCTGGCTCTGCAGGTCAGTTAGTGCCACATAAATGATGTCATACAGGTAGAAGATACGGGGGCGGGTATAGACGCCGAGTTCCAGTTCCCGCTTGTTTCCCTTCACCTGAAAACGGTCCTCATCCATAAAGGCGAGGGTCTTGGTGGTAGCATCCATTCCGTGTTCGGGATTCAGGTTTAGTTTTGTGCGGCTTACATTACCCCTCGTATCTAGGAGGACCAGGTTTCCATTTCGATCCGTAAAGGCAAATCCATCGCGGTAGTGAAAAACGGGGTTGGAAGAAAATTCAAAACGCTCCCTGACGGGTACCCGCGTGTTACCAACCCGATTCAGTATTTTCAATTCCCCGTTTTCCAGTTGGAATACGAGGTAGTCCCTGTTGCCGATCCGTATGTGTTTTGGCACTGAAATCACCGCGCTTGAAGCTTCCCTGAATTTAAAGCCCCGGACGTTTCGCCCCTGGCCGTCGAACATAAAAACTTTGGTTCCCTGGGTCACTACCAGACGGTAATTCCTTTTCTGTTCATAATCGAAAACTGCCAGGGGTCCGAGGTTGCCCCCCGGGAAATCCTTCGGGAAAGGGGAAACCTCCTTCCCGTTGCGGTCCAGGACCATCAATTTTGAATCTGTGGTAAATGCCATCTGCAGCCGGCCGTTCCTGAAAAGATCTACCTGCTGAATATCCCCCTGTATGGGACCCGTGAGCTTTTTCTTCCAGAAAAGCGACCCTGTATTCGAGAAAAGGTATAAGGTGTTGTTTTCATCCTGAACCACCACGTCCATCTCACCGCTGCGGTGGTTTTTTAGAAATTGGGGCCGCGAATAAACCGGCGCTTCCAGAGGAGCAGTAAATACCTCGCTTATCCGCGGGTTTTCGTCTTCCAGTATTTCCGTTTCCCTGAACTGGTATGAACGAAGGGCAAAATCAGCCGAAAGATTTAACTGGGCTGTGGCGAGATACCCTGGCGGCAGCTTTTTAATGTAATCCCCGGGCAGGCCTGTAGGGGCAAGGGAATCTGACAGTATCCTGGAAGATGCCGGGTTTTCAGAAATAAAGAGACTGCTGGATTCGGTGGCCAGGAGGGGTGCCAGCTTCCCGAACCGGGGAGCAGCGGCATAGGTTGCCTTGCGGTTGTGGGCGCTGATAAGGCCCTGGAGCCCTTCATAATCGGCAGAAAATACGAAGGTGTCTTCCAGGACACAATAAAAGGAAGGCACCGGCCAGCGGTTGAGAAGGGGCAGGAAGGTTTCACGAAGGAGGTTGTTTTGGCTTAAAGGATAAACCAAAACTCCCTGAAAATCGGTTCCTTCACCCTGAAGTGGCCTTAGTGCTTCTTCGACCCCTGAGGGATCCACGGTATGCAATACCAGCAGCAGGTTATCACCAGATTCCACGAGGCTGAGTTGGGCAACACTTTGCAGGAGTTCAGGGTATGGATTCGGCCTGCCCGTGGTTTGTCGCTGGTTTTCCAGGAACTGCTCCTGAAAATCAAGTGAGTATCCTATCCAGCTTGAGGTTTCGGCCGGGACGATCTCCGCCACCCGCTGCAATGGCAACGCCGGCATATGGCTAAGGAGGCTTTCCAAGCCGGAAGTAGAATCAATGGAGGCCTCCATTCTCTGCAGAAGCATGGATCCCGACCCGGTTTGGATGTCATAGGCAGACCAGGCTTTTCCGGTGTAGTCTGTTTTTGTTCTTGTCCGGAAGGAATCTGCCAAAAAGGGATCCGGGGATCCCGGAGGGAGCAACAGGGTAGCCTGGGCCAGGGGGTTGGCGGCTTGTAAGGCCCTTCTGAGGCCGGGCGGAGGTGATTCCCTGTTTTCCATCGCGTAATCGAGATAGGATTCCGAAGAACTTACCAGGCCAAGACCCTGGTAAAGCCTAAAATACAATCCGGTGGAATCGGGGAGTTGCCATATGGGCTGCGAAGAAATGGCTCCGGTTTTGGCAGTTGCTTTCGAATTGAGGCTGTCTGGGCGGGGGTTTAAATCGGGAATGAGGAGCAACCACTGCCCTGCGGGTTTTGTATGGTCTTCAGTGATGAGCAGGGAACCGGAAGGGGGTTCCAGACCGAGTACGGTATCCAACACCTGTTGCCAGGGTCTGTCCTGCTTAAGATCCAATAATGATCCTAACAGGGGTGAATTGCGGTAATCCGAACGGAACTGTTCCCCCTCGTTGATTTTAAGGACCATTCCCGAAGTGGCCGGCACCAGTTGTATTGGTTCCAACTTTACGGGGGTAACAGGGGTACACCCCAGTACATTTGAAAAGAGGTAGGCAGTTAGCAGAATCTTGATAAATCTCATCGAAAGGCATTGCTCCCTGCAAAAGTACTATCTAGAACGATATTTTCAACTGCTCGCCCAGCAATCGAAAACTCAGGCGGTGGTATGGGGTCGGGCCATATTTTTGAAGAGCTTCCCGATGCGCCCTGGTCGGGTATCCCTTATTGCTGTCCCACTGGAAGTGTGGGAATTCCCCGTGCAGTTCTTCCATCAATTTATCGCGGGCCGTTTTTGCCAGAACCGAAGCCGCTGCTATGTTAAGGAACCTGCCGTCCCCTTTAATGAGGCAGTGGTGCTGAATTTTCCCATAGGGCAGGAACCGGTTGCCATCAACGGCTATGGAAACGGGACGCTTCCCAAGTTGGTCCAGGGCCCGATGCATAGCCAGAATGGAAGCTTTCAGGATATTGACCCTGTCAATCGTTGCCGGGGGAACGTGAGCAACGGCAAAGGCCAGGGCTTCTTCCCGTATCTGAGCTGCCAATTCCAGCCGCCTGCCTTCCGACAATTTTTTGGAGTCGTCCAGATAGGAGTTCTTAAAGGATTCGGGCAGGATCACGGCCGCTGCAGTGACCGGGCCTGCCAGACATCCGCGGCCGGCCTCATCCGTGCCCGCTTCACCAACGCAACTATAATATGGTTTTAACATCTTATTAAGAGTAAAACGTTCTTTTGTTTAAACTTTAAAGAATAATATTCAACAACAATG
>SBFL01000262.1 GCA_006227965.1 Bacteroidota bacterium
GGTTTTACCCGCTTCAGGTAGGAAACCACCGATTCATGTGCCAGGCAGATCCCAACCCGGATCCCCGCCAAGCCATGCGCTTTGGAAAGGGTTTGGGTGACTACCAGCCTAGGGAATTGTCCCATCAGGGGTACATATCCCTCATCCTCCGCAAAATCAATATAAGCCTCATCTATGACGATCAGTCCTTTAAATCGCTCCAGCAGCTCGAAAACCCGGGAGCGGTCCAGAAGGTTTCCCGTCGGGTTGTTCGGGGAACACAGGAACAGAATCTTGGTTTTTTCCGTTGACCGCCTCAGGATTTCCTCCACATCTGGCTGAAAGGATCCCGTAAGCGGGACTTCGACAAGCCCGACCGTATTGACCCCTGCAAGCACCTTGTACATCCCGTAGGTGGGGGGAAGTATCATCACTTCGTCCCGGCCGGGTTCGCAGAAAACCCTAATGAGGAGATCAAGTACCTCGTCACTGCCGTTCCCCAGCAGAATTTGTCCTGTATCCACTCCCCGGAGCTCCGAGATCCGCTCCTTGAGCTTTCTCTGATGAGGGTCCGGGTATCTGTTAAGGCCAGTATTGAATGGATTTTCGTTGGCATCTAGAAAAATCATGCGTCTGCCATCCCCGCTGTATTCATCCCTTGCAGAAGAATAGGCCTCCAGGTTTCGGATACCTGTACGTACCAGCTCGTCTATTTCGTGCTTCATGATGCCTCCTTCTTTCAGTTCCTTTCCAGGGCGGTTCGACGTATCTGCACGGCCCGCGCATGGGCCTTCAGCCCCTCGGCATTGGCCATCACTTCCACTGCCGGGCCGATTTTCTTCAAACCTTCAGGGTCTATGCGCTGATAGGTGATGCTTTTTGTATAGCTGTCCAGGTTTACCCCACTGTACTGCCGTGCGTACCCGTTGGTGGGCAGGGTATGATTGGTGCCGGAGGCGTAATCCCCGGCACTCTCGGGGGTGTAGTTCCCCAGAAATACCGACCCGGCATTACATATCTCACCCAGCAGGTATGCCTCCTCCCGATGGCAAATAATCAAATGTTCAGGGGCGTAGGCGTTTACCATTTCCGCCAGTTCTTCCCGATTCCTCAGGAGGATCGCACGGCTATGGGCCATCGCCCTTTCAGCGATTTCACGCCGCGGCAATTCCGATAACTGGGCCCGGAGGCCATTTTGGACCGGTTTGATGATTTCTTCCTGATCCGTCAACAACACAACCTGGCTGTCCGGGCCGTGTTCTGCCTGGCTCAACAGGTCTGCAGCAACGAAGTCGGGGACCGCGGTGCGGTCTGCCACCACCAGCAATTCACTGGGTCCGGCCGGCATGTCTATAGAGACCCCCAGCCTGGCCGCCCACTGCTTGGCAGCGGTTACGTACTGGTTGCCCGGACCGAAAATCTTATAAACCGAGGGGACTGATTCCGTCCCCAGGGTCATGGCAGCGATGGCCTGAATTCCACCCACCCTGCAAATGGTGGTAACACCACATCGCCTCGCGGCATAGAGAATTGCGGGGTGCAGATTTCCGTCAGGCCCCGGGGGTGAACAGATGACGATCTCACGGCAGCCCGCTATTTGAGCAGGGATCGCCAGCATGAGCACAGTGGAAAAGAGTGGCGCCGTACCACCTGGGACATAAAGCCCGACCCGCTGGATGGGGTGCTTTTCCTGCCAGCAGTCCACGCCTTGCCGGGTGGATACCTTTACCCGGGGGGTTCGCTGAGCTGCATGGAATGCGTAAATGTTCTCGTAGGCCAGTTCGATCGCCTCCTTTAAATCCTCGGGGACCTCCCGGAAGGCAGAGTCGATTTCCGCAGCGTGAGCCTGGATGCTCCCCAGAACTACTCTGTCAAACTCCCTGGTATACTCTATGAGGGCTTCATCTCCCTTTGATCCCACTTCCTGAAAAACAGAACCTACCAGACCTTCCAGGTCCTGGCGGTCTGCCACAGGACGCTTAAGAAGTACTTCCCAGGATAATTTTTCAGGATATCGGACGACCTCCATGGCTCAGTGCATTTTGTTTATAGTATCATCTTCTCAATCGGGCAGACCAAAATCCCTTCGGCCCCTTCTTTTTTCACCTGGTCGAGGACTTCCCAGAAACGATCCTTGTTGATTACCGTGTGGATGGAACTCCACCCGGCCTCGGCCAGGGGCAGAACCGTAGGGCTGCGCATCCCCGGCAGCAATTGGATGATGGCCTCCAGGCGGTCGTTTGGGGCATTCATAAGGACATAGCGATTTTGCCGTGCCTCCAGAACAGACTGCAGGCGAAATATGAACTGCCCCAGGATTTTGCGTTGGGCGGACCCTATTTTTGGGGAAACCGCCAGGACAGCCTCACTTTGCAGCATTACCTCCACCTCCCTCAAATTGTTCTTGAACAGGGTGCTCCCGCTGGAAACGATATCGCAAATGGCATCGGCCAGCCCGATGTTGGGTGCAATTTCAACAGAGCCATTGATGATATGAAGGTCTGCCTCCACTCCCCTCTCACGAAGAAAAGCCTCCACTGTATTGGGGTAGGAAGTCGCGATGCGTTTGCCTTTCAGGTCTGCAATAGAGCTATAGGGCACCTCCTTGGGGATAGCCAGGGACACACGGCATTTTGAGAATCCCAGTTTTTGGACGATCTCAATACCGGCCCCCTTTTCAATCAGGATGTTTTCACCAATGATGGCCATGTCCACGACTCCGTCTTTAAGGTACTGGGGGATGTCCCCGTTTCTGAGGTATAGGACTTCCATGGGGAAATTCCGGGCCGAGGCTTTTAACTGGTCCTGTCCGTTGTCAATGGAGATTCCGCAATCCTTGAGGATCTTGAGGGAGTCTTCATTAAGGCGGCCGCTTTTTTGAACAGCTATTTTTATGGGTTCCATAAGTTTGCAAAGTTAAGGCATAAAAAAACCCGTTTGATTGCTCAAACGGGTTCAGGTCTATATCGAATTCACAACATACCTTCCTACCTCGCTTGAGCGACGGTTGAAAAATGATGGTGTGAATGCGTTTGTCTCATATCAGGTTCAAAATTAAGGCATATTCTGCTAAACTCAAAAACCCTTCGCCCTAATTATTTCCCAAAATGATCGGGAGACCCGATTCCCCGGAACCTACCACGATCACTTTCGCGTTCGGGGACTCAGCGAGTCTAAGGGTCGCATCAATGCCTTTGTCCTGAAGAATCTTGTCCGTGAGGGAGGCACTGAGGATTCGGTTGGCATCGGCCTTACCCTGGGCTTCAATAATCTGTCTTTGGGCTTCCTTATCCGCGCTGATAAGCCTGAACTCATACTCCAGGGACTCCTGCTCCTGCCTCAGCTTGCGCTCAATCGCATCCTTAATGGTTGGCGGAAGGGTCACATCCCGCACCAGGATCTCATTGAGCTGAATGTACTGATCATCCACGATCTTTTTGGTTTCCTCAAATATTTCCTGTTGGATGGCGTCCCTTTTTGAGGAATAGAGTTGTTCCGGGGTATAGCGGCCAAC
>SBFL01000174.1 GCA_006227965.1 Bacteroidota bacterium
TGGAGCCCTCCCTGAATGCCCCGACGGCCTTATTTGTTTTTAAGACGGTACACCTTCCGAACCTTGGACAGATCACCTTTTTCAAGGTAAAATCAGGGGTGGTAAGGGCAAATGACAAATTGGTCAATTCGCGCACGGGGGAAACTGAGATCCTGCACCAGCTATTCATAATGGACGGCAAGAAAAGGGAGCCGGTAAACAAACTCGTGGTTGGGGATATAGGAGCTACCCTGAAATTGAAATACACGGAAACCAACGACACCCTTCACGAGGAAAACAATAAGGTAACCATCCGTCCCATTGCCTATCCCGAGGCCAGGACCAGGAAGGCCATTTCTGCCGAACAGCGGAATGAGGAAGAAAAATTAGGCGATGCCCTCCGCAAAATCCACAGCCAGGACCCGACCGTGGAGGTATTCTATTCCAAAGAACTAAGGCAGCAAATCCTGGGGTGCCAGGGGGAGCTGCACCTGGCTACCGTAGACTGGATCCTGGAACATGTTTACGGGGTGAAGGCTGTGTTTGAAAAGCCCCGGATCGCCTACCGGGAAACGATCAAAAGGGCAGCAACGGCCAATTACAGGCATAAAAAACAATCCGGGGGTGCCGGGCAGTTCGCCCAGGTCCACATGAAGATAGAACCCTGGTATGAGGGCATGGCGGAACCCGATGGATTTAATATCAGGGGTAGGGAGGAAGTGGAACTTCCCTGGGGCGGCAAACTCGTGTTCTACAATTGCATTGTTGGGGGCGTCATCGACCAGAGGTACCTGCCATCCATCAAAAAGGGAATTTTGGAAGTCATGGAAACCGGCCCGCTGACGGGGTCCTATATCAGGGATGTACGCGTGATGGTATACGACGGAAAAATGCACTCGGTGGATTCCAATGATATTTCCTTTAAGATCGCAGGGGCCCATGCCTTCAAGGAGGCATTTTTGGATGCAAGGCCCCAGTTGCTGGAGCCGATCAGAAAACTCACCGTTAAGGTGCCTGAGGAAATGGTGGGAAATGTCATGACCGATCTACAATCCCGTCGCTCGGTGATTCTCGGAATTGACAGTCTGGACAGCTACCAGATCCTGAAGTCGGTCACTCCCGAAGCAGAACTTTACGGGTATTCCACGGATTTGCGGTCCCTTTCTCAGGGGAAGGCCACCTTTAAATCAGAATTCGCGTCCTTTGAACCCGTGCCGGAGCATATCCAAAAAACGCTGGTGAAGGAGGTAGAGGCGGTCTGAGCAGTTTAGTTGGCGGTATTTTTAACTGAGCTGATAAGCTTCTTTGCCCCATTATTGATAAGCTGGGTGTCTATACCGCATGCGATAAGGTTATAGCCCAGGTCGGCATATTCCCTGTACAAGGCCATATCCGCGGTTAATATCCCAAGCCCGGTATGATCTGAAACCACCTCAGGCAAATTGCGAATGATCTTTTTAATGCTGTTATGGGCCACCTCTCCGGGGATTCCCATGCTCATTGATAAGTCATAGGGGCCCACAAAAAGGGCGTCTACGCCTTCGACTGCAGAAATTTGGGAGGCATTGCCCGCGCCCTTTTCGTCTTCGATCTGGAGAATGCACGCGATCCTTTCATTGGCGACTTTCAGGTACTCGGAAAAGGTATTCCCGTATCCCTGTGCTCTGCTCAGGCCGACACCCCGGTTGCCCAGAGGGGGATATTTGCAGAGCGCTACGGCCTTCCTTGCCTGTTCCTCTGTAGAAATACGCGGGAAAATAACGCCTTCCGCACCGGCATCCAAAACCTTCGCCACATAGGCTGGCGAGGGTTCGGGAACCCGCACAGCGGCCAGGCAGGAATCCGATACGCATCTCAAAAGTTTTTGCAGGGTTTCAATGCCCATTGCAGAATGCTCCAGATCAAAAAACAGCCAGTCAAATCCCGCGGTTGAAACAATTTCAACTAATTCCGGGGAGGGAACGGTTATAAGGAGGCCGTTGAGCTGTTGGCCGGATTGTATGGAGGTGCGAAAAGGCTTAATCATTTCTGTATGGTATCATTTGTACTATAATTTATATTATGTCAAATAGTAAAAGACCGGCCGTGTCGCGTTCCTAGCGTTGGACGATATCCACCTCCCCCTGATACCGAATCATGTTTCGCTGATTGCTGTAGATGGTAAGGACTGCTTTCCTATTTAAAAAAACCCTAAGGTTGCACTGAAGGAGTTCTGTTTTCTCCTTGAGGTTAAAGTCAAGGTCGTAATAATTCTGTGGCTCATTCTTTTTGGTGCTAATATCTGCAGCCGTCCCTTTAAACGACATTCCCTCGGCCCGGCCATATGTTTGGACGACCTGTCGTTCTCCGTAATAAGGCAGGTGCATTTCCACCTGATCTGCCTGCATGCTCAGGAAATTGGCCGTACCGGTGAGGTCTATCCGGTTTACGCTACTGCCTGGCGGGATAAGCCCCGCAGTAGCAACCCTGTTCATGCTGCTGGTCTGCAAGGGTTCGGCCCATCGCGCCCTAAACTGGAAATTCCTGACGGTAACCAGTTGTTCCATCTGCTGCCAGTCTTCAGCAGACAGCGGTGCTTTTGCAGATCCGCACCCGGCAAGAAGGAATAACTGAAAAAGCAGTAAATATATAAACAGCCGCGATATCCTCGATTTCATAATGGCGGTCTCAATATAGTCACCAATACCTTTGCCGCAGACCAACCTGTTTCCTTAATCCAGAGGCTTTATCTGCCCTTCGTAACGGATGGAATTTCGCTGGTTGCTATTGACGGTAAGGACGGATCGCATCCCGGAATAAACCCTGAGGTTACATTGAAATGACTCGGATTGACTTCTTACCCTGAAGTCCAGGTTGTAATGATTGTTCTTCTCATTTCTGGCTGTCCTGACATCCGTAGCTGTACCTTCGAAGCGTATCCCCTGACTGCCACCTCCCATTTGAGCTACCTGTCGCTGTCCGAAGTACGGCAATTCCATCTGAAGGTCATCGCCCTGGAATTTCATGAAGGCATTATAACCTGTGAGATCAATTCGGCTGACACGACTGCCTCCTATAGGCTCCGCCAAAAGCGCATCGAACCTGAAATTTTTCGAATTTACCACATTTTCCATCTGCGCCCAGGTTTCGGAAGAAAGCGGTTCCTTTGTGGAGCTGCAGCTGTTAAGACCAAGAATCAGTAATATCAGGCTTAAAACCAGGATCGGTTGCACTTGTGGCTTCATAAGTGGAATTTTAGCTGAATTTACAAAAATTTTCCAAAGCCTTATGCTTAATCAACTCCCCTACTGTTTTTGTTTTAAGGCGGACAGGCGCTTGGATGCTTCCCTCCCGGCTTCTCCCGTTGGATCCAGTTCAACAGCCTTTTCATAAGCCCGTATTGCACTTTCCGAATCCCCCTGTTTTTCGTGGACTTCCCCGAGCCCTATCCAGATTCGGGCGGACTCCGGGAAGAACTCAGAAGTCATTGAATACACGAACATTGCTTCTTCTAACCGATTGCCT
>SBFL01000299.1 GCA_006227965.1 Bacteroidota bacterium
CCCCGAACCAAGGCCGGATGAGCTTCGGGGTCGCATGCTGGAAAGCGAGGTCGGGGTACCCAATGTCCATATCCTGAATCTTTCGGCAAACGATGCCACGATTTCCGATGCAGAGGGGTATTTCCGGATCCCTGCCAAAATAGGGGATACCCTGCTGCTTTCAGCTATCCGATACCAGCGGAAGACCTTCCGGGTGGATGCTGAAATGCTGAAAGCATCGACTCTTACCATCAATTTGGAGCCCTTTGTTAACCAGCTCGATGAGGTGGTCCTTTACCCTTACAATCTCAGCGGTGATCTGGACCAGGACCTTACAAACCTACCTGTGGAGGAAACCGTGACTGCGACTTCGCTGGGGCTGCCCAATGCCGATGCCAGGGTCAGGACCCAGGCGGAACGAAAATTATACGAGGCGACCTCTGGATCTGGTCTGATCCCCCTGAACCCTGTCCTGAATGCCATTTCGGGGCGTACCCGAATGCTAAAGAGGCGTCTGGCGCGTGACAGGGCCTACCGGCAAACCGAGCAGGTTCGTTCCCGATACCCGGACAGCCTCTTTGTAATGGAACTGGGGATTCCCCAAATCCGCATTCCCGATTTCATGTATTTCTGCGAGGTGGACCCGGCCTTTAATCCGCTGGCGACATCCGGTGACCGGCTCAGGATGTGGGAGTTTCTTAGGGGAAAAAGCCGGGAGTACCGCAAAAACAACGGATTATAGGTTCTGCATGCAAATGTTTATTTTTGCCTGCGATTTGGTGTGGGATTTGGTCTGAAACCGGGCAATCACTGATTATATGAGAAGATTCATTGTCTTTCTGGGAATTTGGACATCCCTGATGTTAAGTTCCTATTCGGGGGCCCATAAGTTCTATGTGAGTGTTACCAATGTGGGGTATTCGGAGGAGGAGGCCTCCCTGCAGATCATTAGCCGGATTTTTATCGATGACCTGGAAAACGCGCTTAAAACCAGATACGGCGTGGATGCCCTCCTTGCCACCCCCAATGAGTCCGAAGAGGCAGAAACCCATATTAAACGCTACTTCAATGCCAAATTCTCTGTCTCTGTCAATGGGGTCCCTGTTGAATATACCTTTCTGGGGAAACGATATGACAACGACCTGATCATCTGCTACATCGAAGTGGCGGAGACTGGGAAAGAGGAGTTGAAATCCGTCGGGATTCAGAATGAGATCCTCACCGATATCTTCGAGGAGCAGAAGAACCTGGTGCACTTCGACATCCTGGGGAAAAAGAAGAGCTTCGTACTGGTCCGGGAGAATAATAAAGGAATGTTAAACTTGTAGCCGCTTTTAAGGGGAACCTCGAAAATCCTGTATTTTTCGAGCCTTAAAAAAACCGATTAAAAAGATGATGAAATTCAAGTATTGTTTAGGGGCTTTTTTCTTTGTTTTCTCAGCCCTGGGCTGGGCACAGGATGAGGCTGAAACACAAAGAGAGCCCGGTCATACGAACCTAAGCAAATTCCGGCAGATGTATCAGGAGTTTGCGACTCCCAACACCTACCGGAGCGCTTCCGGCGCCCCGGGCCCCGACTACTACCAGCAACGTGCTGATTACAAAATGAGCATCAACCTTGATGATAAAAACGCACGCCTCTACGGGGAGGAAATAATTACCTATTATAACAACTCCCCGGATGAGCTGGAATACCTCTGGCTGCAACTGGACCAAAACGTACGGGCCAGGGATTCCAAATCCCCTCTCAGGGACGGGGATGAAATTCCTTCTGTGGAATACTATACCGCAAGCTCCTTTGCCGAAAAATATTATTCCGATTCTTTTGACGGCGGTTTCAAAATCGAATACGTCCGTGATGCCCAGGGAAACTCCCTTTCCTACACGGTGAACCAGACGATGATGCGGGTAAACATCCCTGAGCCCCTGAAAAGTGGGGCAAATCTCACCTTTTCCGTCAAGTGGTGGTACAACATCCCGGACCACACCGTAGACAGGGCGCGATCCGGATATGAATATTTTCCGGAAGACGGAAACCGGGCGTACGTCATAGCACAATTCTTCCCGAGAATGGCCGTCTACAGTGACGTGGAAGGATGGCAGAACCACCAGTTCTGGGGGCGGGGCGAGTTTGCCCTTCCCTTTGGAAACTACGAGGTGGACATTACCGTGCCGGCAGACCACGTGCTGGATGCTACCGGGGAATTGCAAAACCGAAAGGAGGTATTTTCCCGGGAGATGATGCATCGGTATGAGCAGGCGAAGAAGTCCTATGACGAGCCGGTGATGATCGTTACCCAGGATGAGGTGGAACAGGCCGAAAAGGGCTTCTCCGAACAGACCAAGACCTGGAAATTCCGGGCGGAGAACGTGCGGGATTACGCCTTTGCCACTTCCAGGAAATTTATCTGGGATATGATGGCGGTCAGGATAGGGGGCAAAGATGTTATGGCGGTTTCCCTGTATCCTAAAGAAGGAAACCCGCTCTGGGAAGACCTTTCCACCAAGGTAGTGGCGAGTACCCTTAAGAGTTATTCAGCCCATACCTTTGACTATCCCTACCACAAGGCCATTTCAGTTCACGCCAAGAACCAGGGCATGGAATATCCCATGATTTGCTGGAACTACGGAAGGCCCAATGAGGACGGTACGTATTCCGACCGGGTGAAATACGGGATGATCTCGGTGATCATCCACGAGGTGGGCCATAACTTCTTCCCCATGATCGTCAATTCCGACGAGCGACAGTGGGGGTGGATGGACGAAGGCCTGGATACCTTTGTGCAGTACCTGGCCGAACAGGAGTTCGGGGAAGAATATCCCCAGGTAATCGCGCCTAATGAGAAATATCCGTCCCGCCGGGGGGATCCCTCCAAGATTGTCCCCTACATGTCCGGAGACCAGAACTATCTGGCGCCCATTATGTCCAATCCGGAAAACGTCTTTTCCCTGGGGCCAAATGCGTACGCAAAGCCCGCCACCGCCCTGAACATTCTCAGGGAAACCGTGATGGGAAGGGAATTGTTTGATCATGCCTTTAAGACTTATGCCCAGCGCTGGATGTTCAAGCACCCCACCCCTGAGGATTTCTTCCGCACCATGGAGGATGCTTCAGCCGTGGATCTGGACTGGTACTGGAGGTCCTGGTTCTATACAACCGACTATGTGGATATAGGGGTGAAGGAAGTCAAAAAGTTCTACGTGACTGACAAGCCTACGGCACAGTTGCGGGAGTACATGAAGGCGAACGGGCTGACAGAGGCAGATTTTTACCCGCTGGTGTACCTGGCAGAAGAAGGCAGTGAGGACTACAATCCGCAGTTGAAGGGGAAGGCCCCTTCCGAAGTCTCCAAATCACTCAGCGAATTTATGCTGGATAACATGACGGCTGAGGAAAGGGCACGGGTAAAGGAACCGAAATATTTCTATCAGGTCACTTTTGATAAGCCGGGAGGCATTCCCATGCCCCTTATCGTTGAGTATTCCTATGCGGATGGATCCAG
>SBFL01000408.1 GCA_006227965.1 Bacteroidota bacterium
CTTTCAGGTGTTGCAATGCCGGATTCCGGGCCACCCTCTCCGCCGGCACAATCCCTGAGGTACCTCTTTGGATCAATTCTTTCAGAACTGCCTTCTGGCTCCGGATGTAATTCTGGCTTTTAGGATTCTCTCCCAATTCGGCCAACTGGACCACGATGTCCTTTTCTGGGTCATAGGTAAGGAACAGCCCGTGGGTGGTTTGAATGATCTGGGAAGCTTCCTCCAAAGCGACCTTCGCAATGGATTCGGCATCGATTTTTTCCGAAATCATTTCACTCAGATCGTAGATCATATTGATTTCCCGATAGAGCCCCAGTACCTCCTTGCCTATTTTTTTCTTCTCCCACTCCTTCTGAAAAAGTACACGGAGCACATCCAGGATAGGAAGCGCTTTATCGGAGGAGTAATAGAAGGTCCCAATGGTTTCCCCCTCGAATTCCAGAGGAAGGGACCTGGCAAGCCCATCCCTTCCACCCCATAACACGGCCCGGGTGGTATCCTCAAAACAAAATTCCACCTGAAACTTCTCACATAGGCCCCTTAGCAAATCCAGGGATGCCGGATCGCGCTTCAGGAGGTGTTTTAAAGCCTTTTGGGAGGTGGTGGATTGCATGCGGCCCCGGGTCTAGGAATTTAATATTTCCTCTGCCACCGAGAGCATTTCATCCGGGTCAAAGGGTTTTGTCATGTAGCGGTCCGCACCCATTTCAAGGCCTTTTTGCCGGTCCACTTCCTGTCCCTTGGCAGTTAGCAGAATAATGTAGACCTGGTCCAGCCCAAGCTCCTTTTTGACCTTATGGCAAACCTCCATCCCGTTCATTTTTGGCATCATCACATCCAGGAACACAAGGTTCGGCTTTTCCTCCTGAATAATGTTCAGGGCCTTTTCGCCATTGTCGGCAAAGAGCAGTTCCACGCCTTCATCCTCCAGATCCTCCAGGGTTTGTTCGATCAACATCCGGATATGTGCCTCATCATCGACAATCAGTAGTTTTTTGCTCATTTATTCTATTCGTTAATTTGATATTCAGATTACTGGTAAATAAAGAACATCACGTGTTCCATCCCTTTTTGAAATTTCAATTCCTTGACGGTGTTTTCATTCATCCCTTCCAGGGACTTCAGCATAATGATGTCCGGTTTGATTTCCGCGGCCCTTTCCAGGAGTTTGGCCGGGACTGCCTCCATCACTTTATATCCCCTCGCGGTAAGCACATCGGCGAGCGATTTTACCGTGGAGGCATCCTCATCCACCACCAAAACGCGTTTTTTTGAAACCCCCTGCTCCAAGAGTTCATCCACCTCGTGGAATAATTTCTCCGTATCGATCGGCTTGGTCAGGTACCGGTCCACCCCGATGCGGTACCCCCGTTCCTTGTCCTGCACAATGGACAGGATAATGATTGGGATGTCCATGGTAGACGGGTCGTTCTTCAGTACGGCCGCCACGTCAAAACCATTGATCTCCGGCATCATGACATCCAGGATGATCAGGTCCGGCTTGCTGATCCTGACAGAATCCAAAGCCTCCTTTCCGTCGGCAGCCTCCCTGACGTGATATCCCGCGTCAGTCAGTTCCTGGTTGAGCAGGGTCCGGATAGGGGTGTCGTCATCCACCACGAGGATGGTAGGGGTTTCCTTGGCTGTTTTACTGGAAGTGTGGGTGATTTGCTTCTTCAGGCTCTTCAGGATGCGATCCAGCTCCACAGGCTGTTCCCCGTTTTCTGCCATCAGCGGGAGTGAGAAAAAGAAGGTGCTGCCTTCTCCCAGCTCGCTCTTCATCCAGATAATGCCCCCATGGTGCTCGATGATCTCTCTGCAAATAGGGAGCCCCAGGCCGGTCCCTTTGGGCTTGTCCGTAAGGGTGTCCCCTGCCTGGCGGAACCGCTCAAAGATTTTGTGGCGGTCATCCTCGGCAACGCCCATACCTGTATCCTGTACTTCCACGACTATCTGGTTGTTGTCCTTGTAGGCTTCCACCGAGACCGTTCCCTTGTCCGTAAACTTGACGGCATTGGAGAGCAGGTTGATTACCACCTGAATGAGTTTGTCTGCGTCCCCGTTGATCAGTGGCAAATCCTGGGGTATCTGTTTTTTCAGCTTCAAGTCCTTTTCTTCGAACAGGGAGGAGGTGGCCGATATCGCCCGTTCTATTACATCCTGGATCAGGATGGGTTTCATGTTCCATTCCATCCGGCCCGACTCGATCTTCGCCAGGTCCAGTACATCGTTGATCAGGCTGGTGAGTCGTTCCCCTTCGGAAACCACCACATTGAGGTTTTCACTTACCTGGTCCATGGTGCGTTTGAGTTTCGGATCATCCGACTGCACTGCGGGGAATATTTTATCCTGCAGCCGCTTGCGGATGATCTTCGCAAACCCCAGTACGGAGGTAAGCGGGGTCCGCAGCTCGTGGCTGACCGTGGAGAGGAAGGCACTTTTGGCCTCGTTGGCGTCCTCGGCACGGGCCTTGGCCTCCTTGGCCTCTTCATAGAGTTCGGCGTTGTGCAGGGCCACCCCCACATTGGTGGCAATGGTGGTGAGCAGGTTCTTGTCCTCCTCATTAAACCGGCCCTCCTGGGTCATGCTCTGCACGCTGAGAACCCCGATGATGTCATCTTCTACCGGAATGGGCACGCCCAGGTAGGAAACAGCCTGTTTCCCGGTCTGCTTTAAACCGTATTTGTCATATTCCGCCATGATATCTGCATCCTTATTGATCAGAAGGGGTTCCCCGGTCTGAATGATGCGGGAGGTAAGCCCTTCTCCCAATCTCAATGGCTCCATATTGTCTCCTTCCTGATAGGGGAAATTGATCATTTCTGTTTTCTCATCCAGGATGGCCAGGTAGGTGATGTCGGAATTAAAGACCTCCTTCATTTTGTCCCCCACCAACTCGATCAGTTTATCCAATTCAAGCTTGTCATTGAGGGCCTGGGTAACCTCGTTTACCGTGGCCAGCTCATTGAGGCGCTGCTGAACTTCCCTGGTGCGGTCCTGTACTTTCCCCTCCAGTGCCTTGCGCTGGTTGACCAGGATCCGTGTTCGTGCCTTCACCGAAAAATGGACGAAGGCGATAAACGCAAGGGCGTAAAGGGCATAGGCCCACCAGGTGCGGTACCAGGGGGGGGTAATATTGAAGGAAACCGAAGCTTCCTCAGAAATTTCCCCATACACATTCCTCGCCCTGACACGGAAAGTGTAATTCGCTGCGGGTAGATTAATATACTCCCTCACAGTCTGGGAAGTCCAATCCGACCATGTACTATTAAGCCCCTCCAGTTTAGTACTATATTGTATTTCGCGTTGCCCGATAAATAATGGAGCTGCATATCCAAAGGAAACTGAGTTTAGATCATGAGAAAACCTCATGTCTCCGGGAAGATCAATATTACCTGCATAGACGAGAGAATCTCCGGAAATGGAAATCCTGCGAACGTCTATATGAAAATCCGGTATGCTAAGCTTATCAAGAG
>SBFL01000166.1 GCA_006227965.1 Bacteroidota bacterium
GTTGATGACGATTACACCCCCTGCACCGATGTTCCCGTACATGGTGGAAGTGGCAAAATTGTTCAAAATGGCAAGGCGTTTGATCTGGCCAATATCCAGCCATAAGGGTGGCTCAGAGAAAATCTGCCCGTCCACATCGAAAATGGCTGCCCGCTGATTGAATATGGAGGACGACCCGCGGATAAACACCCTTCGAGGCCCCAGGTTGTCAAATTCCCTGAAGGAATCGGCATCCCTTTGGGTTACCCCCTGTATGTTTGTAAGCTGTCCCTCTGCAACTGCAGAACTTACGGCCCCGGTACAATCGCCTACCACCCGTACGCCTGAAAAGCGGTTGCGCAACAGATCCAGGATACACAAATAGATCGGAGTGATTTCCTTATCAGTCATGAAGCGGATGTTCCCGGGAGCCGTGTCGGCGTTGAGAATCCCATAAGCGGTCCTGATAAGCCTCTCGTTTACCGGGTATTCGATTTCCAGTTCCCGCTGGGTCTTCCTGTTACTTCCGATCACGATTACCTCTTCGAGCTCGGCGACATCCATCGCCATGGTCGGATTCAGGATTCGGGTAATGTCTTCAACAAGGATCCGCAGCGGTTTCATACCCTGGTAAGTGTAAAGGAGTACATCTCCGGGAACTGCTTCAATGGTGTAGCGGCCATCGGCATCTGAAAAGGTTTTATCCCCTCTGTCCTCTACCGATATAGCTACATCGGGCAGGGGGGAGCGCCCGTCCGTCACCTGACCCCGAATAGTCTTAACCCCTTCCTGGGCCATCAAAAAGGGCCCTACAAACAACAGAATCAACCAAATCTTTCTCATAGCCTTTGTTTTTAACTCCCTTAAAGATAAGACTTTATCTGTTAAAAAAATACAAATTAAGTACCCAGCCCCTGAAAATCAGGTTTCACCGGATGCTCCCACAGAAAACCTCAGGCAGGTTTGTGATTCCCTGGAGAAAACGATTTTACAGGTATCCGTAACCAGTTATCGGGTTAGGTAATAAGAGAAAAACTATCTGGGAATGAGCCGTAGTTGTGTCTGCCGCCCATTGACATACCGGAATCCCTCTGGTCCGAAATACCCGGCTTCCTCAAGCATGACTCGGATATCACGGTTCCACTCAGGGAGGGTCACGGTGGTATTGAGCTCAATGGCGTAGACCGTGGCCGGGCGCAGTGCGTAGGTCTCCCCGTCGGCCCGCATGACACCCTCCTGGGCGTCCCACATGCCAATGGTGGTCCCGGCCGAATGGCCGTAAGACCCCAGCGGATGAGTATAGATCGAGGGTTTCAGACCTGCTGAACGCGCTTCTGACAGGGAATTCGCGAGAATTTCATTGCCAGTCAGGCCCTCTTTCATGTTGGAGGTCAGAACATCCTGAACCTGATTCCCTTTGCGCAGGGCATCCTTTAAAAATTCAGGGGCTTCGGTCTCCCCGGGTTTCAGTACATAGGCCAGCTGCTGGCAATCCGTATTCAGCCTGAGGTAGGTAATGCCGAAGTCACAGTGCAGGAGGTCCCCGGGAAGGATTACCGAATTTTCAGGCCGGTCTGAGAACGAATACAGGTGGCCCTCCAGTTTCTCTGCCGAACGCTGTATGTCCACAGTGGGGTGGAACCACGTATCCAACCCAAGGTCCGTCACTTTCTGCCGCATCCACCATTCCACTTCCGTTGTGGTGGTCACTCCCGGGGTGATCACAGCCGTAGAGAAGGCTTCGGCTATGACATTGTGGGTAATCTCAACCAGGTGGGACATCAGTACCATCTCTCGGGGCGTTCGCGTTTCAATCCATCCGACGGCCAGCTCTTCGGCCGACGTTACCCGGGACTTGTATTTCCCGGGAAGATACTGCATGAAGAGTTCGTAATCCGTTTTATCCAAACCGTCCGCAATGTTGTGATCCGCTGAAAAATTCAGCCCGATGCGACTCGGGTCCCGTTCCTGGATAAGGTCAATCAACCGTTTCCACTGATTCGGTTCTTTCTCCTTGTCCCAGGAAGACTGAATGCTTTCGCCAATATTATAACGGGCTACGGCCAACTTGTCCATCCTTCCGGAAGTGGCATCCCGGTAAAACAGCAACATGGTCCTTCTTCGGGCGTTTAGCCAGGTCGCCGGGAGGAGGGTTCTCAGGACCGGGTCTTCGTTGTATTCTCTGGAGATGAGGATCCACATATCGATACCGGTCCGGTCCATCAAGACCGGTAAGAGGGAATCCAGCCGCTCCCTGAGAAGTTCATCGACGACACGGGCTCTCTGTGATTCGGGCAGGATTTGCTGGGCCGAGGCACCGAACCCAAGACTGATGACGAGAAAAAGGGTCAGAAGCTGTTTCATTGTTCGATTGCTGTGTGTGAATTTCTGAGCGTTTCGCGGCGATTGACCTTACCTGAGGGGGTCTGGGTGAAGGTTTTCAGAAAACGGATCTCCCGGGGAACTTCATAGCGGTCCACCAATGAGGATTCCTTTATTTTCTGCAGCAGGGATTCATCCCTCATTCCTTCGACCATCAATACCAGTTTCTCCCCCAGGGTCTCATCGGGCATCCCGGCAAGGAAAAACGGTTGGAGGATAAGGGCAGAGAGCTTTTCCTCCAACTGCTCGGGGATCAGCTTGACTCCTCCTGAATTCACCACATGGTCTGCCCTGCCAAGCCACCGAAACGTATCATCCGTTTCCAGGGCAACCAGGTCATTGGTTGCAACAGTTTTCTCAGGCAGGTAAGGTGCCTTAATAAGAAGACATCCCCGGTCATCTTTGCTTATCTCCACCCCGGGAAGCACCTGAAAAGGAGGCAAAACCGATTCCGGGCTCTTCCCTTCCGGCACCTTACACAACTTGCGGAGGGCAATGTGGCTGGCCGTTTCCGTCATCCCATAACTCTCATAGACAGAAATTCCGTCTTCCGGAATCCGGGAAAGGAGTGCTCTTGAAAGAGGGGCTCCCCCCACAAGAATGGTTGAGATCTTTTCTTTGTTCTTTAGCGAAGCCTCGAGTTGCATGGGAACCATGGCCGCAAAATCCACGGGTCTCAAAAGCCCACGAAGGGGGTCTGAATCAGGGGATTTCAGCACCAGTTTCCACCCCAGGACAAGGGCTCGAACCAACATCATTTTTCCGGCGATACTTCGGGCAGGAAGGCATAAAAGGGCCCTGGTGCCCTCCTCAAGACCCAGGTATTTCCCAGTGGCAAGGGCACTGTGAACCATCGTTTTTTTTGGCATGTGAATGACCCCGGGTGCTCCAGTGGATCCGGAGGTCTTCATCCGGATGTCCTCTCTGTCAGAAACCCAGTCCAGGAGAAAATCCCCTATTTCCTGTTCGTATGGATCTCCTTCCTTGACCAGGCTGTAGGCTACCTCTCCGAGGTCCCCATACCCGATATTTACTCCATTCAGGGTGAATGCCCCGTTGAAAAATTCTTTCATGAGTCTTGGCTCTTTAAGATCGCAAGGGCTTCCTCCCGT
>SBFL01000325.1 GCA_006227965.1 Bacteroidota bacterium
GTACAATTTCTGAATTGGTCTTTGGATAATCTCATGATTTTTGTTTTTTGGTTGAACTCGTTTTAGAAGCAAGACAGGTTCAACCCCCCTTCTGTTACCATATAAGCTGGGGTTTGTGGCGAAATAAGATTATTTGGGGTGAATGGTATTTCAGGGTTCCCCGATGGCCTTTTTCAGTCGGGCCAGAACTTCGGATCGATAGGTGCGGGAAACGCGGATGGGTTCCGGTACGTCCTTTAGAAAAAGTACGAGCGGAGTTCCCCCGGAGACCGAATGCAGCTGTTGCAGATTCACAGCGTAGGAGCGGTGACAGCGCATGAGTAAATCCCATCTTGTATTCTCCAGCAATTCCGAAAGGGTGCTCCGGATGAGTTCCTTCTGCAGGTTCCCGTTCTTCATATAAAACAGGGCTACATAATTATCCTGTGCCTGGGCATAGCGAAAATCCGAACTGGATACGGAAAAAGTATCGGTTTTGCCCTGCCCTGAGAAGTGAATCAATTCCGGGGGGGCTGCTATGTCTTCCATATGGAAGGACATTTGCCGGATATGTTCATTGAGCATACGATACCTGAAATAAAAAAACACCCCCAGAACCGGAAATACGAATATGGAACTCACTTCCAGGACAAAGCCAGCTGCACTCCTCCAGCTAAGGTCATGCCAATTACCCAACCAGTTGTAGAGGAGGTAATTCCCCAACCCCAGTATAACAAGCATGAACAGGGACCAGCCAATAATTGTACTTAAAGTGGCTCTCTTAACCAGCCTGGGCTTGATCAGGAATTCACAAAATAAGGACAGGGCAATGGTCAGTACCATAAACTTACCCACTTCGGTAAGGAAATACAGGCTGTATTGATGGTCCGGGTTGTAATTGCTCACCCCGAAAGGGAGAAAGGCCAAAAGGAATAAGTACGTAAATATCCCTATGCTCAGGCTTATGACCCACTTGTAGTGCCCGGTTATAAAAAATGTATAGGTCGCTGCGGTATTCTGATGGCCCATTGCCATTTCAAGATACGTAAATTGAGCAAAATAGCCTTTATAACAAACCCCACCTGGCGTACCTTTAAGTAGGTTGGCTTGGTGGTAACACAACCGAATAATTAGGGCACACCTATCAGAATTTGATTTGTAATAATTATATTTAAGAGGACAAAATCAACCAGACCAACTATGCCACCACATTTATCTAGGCCCGCCAGAGGGATTTTTTCATTTGGGGTCCGATTTTCCTTAACAGTAGCAGGCCTCCTTGTTGCACTGCTCCTTTCCTCCTGCAAATCCATGGGGCCGAAGACCATACCGCATGACGGTTTTAATTACAACCAGCGGATTGCCGATCAGGAAAACGAGCAGATGTTGCTTAATATCGTCCGGCTGCGATACCTGGAAATGCCCCGGTTCCTGAGCGTGGCCTCCGTAATAAACTCCTATTCCCGTTCAGGATCAACGGGTGTCAATGCAAATGGAAGCCCGTTCGGGAATTCCCTGGGCGGCAACGTCAGCGGAAGCTGGTCAGATCGCCCTACCATTACATATACCCCGATGTCAGGCCAGGCGTTTTCCCAAAGCCTGTTGACTCCCCTGCCCCCCTCGGTGATCTTTTTCCTGATTCAGTCTGGCTGGTCCGCCCATCGCCTGATGCGCCTGACCAATTCCATGATCAACGGTATTCACAATGAAGTGGGCACCCCTGATGAAAGACGGCAGGGAGACCCTGAATTTCATGAATTGCTCGACGTGCTTCACGAGCTGCAGTATGCCGGAGCCCTGGGAATGCATTTCGAGGGGGACTGGCCCAAGGTGGACGTAGATTTGGTCCTCCCTGAACACCCCCGGACTGACGCCATAAAAAAATCCATTACCCGGTTTAAGGAGATATTGAAACTCGACCAGGAAGAGCACGTCTTTGATATTGAATACGGGGTTATTGTGGAAGAAAAAAACCACATTAAGGTACAGACCCACTCCATTATGGAGATGTTGTCCAACATCTCCTGGTATATAGAAGTTCCGGAAGACCATGTGGCCGACGGACGTACCCTGGACACTTTTATTCCCGAGGACCCGGACCTGATCCATATCCGCGTGGCGGATTCCAAACCGGCTTATGCCTTCCAGTCCATTGAGTACCGCGGGCACTGGTACTATATCGACGACCGGGATGTAAAGTCCAAAAATACTTTTACCGTCATGCAGGTTTTGATGAGTATGGCCCACAACGGTTCGGGTTCCGTTGGCCCCCTAATTTCTATCGGGAATTGACACCTTGTGTCCTTTAACGCTTACCGCCTGCCATTTCGGGGATTGCGGCCCATGCCCCCCCTGCCCGAATTTTGCCTGCGGGTATCAAAATAGGCTTGTCGCCTGCCGGCTTTTTCTTTGTCAAATTCCTTTTTTTCCTCTGCAGTCATCGGGCGCTCAGTCTGTGGATAGGGGTGGTCCGCCACCCGTTCGATCTTTTGGTCGATCAGGGTCTCAATAGATCTGATATAGGAATTTTCCTCTGGCTCACAAAGGGAGATGGAGATGCCCTCTTCCCCGGCCCTGCCGGAACGGCCGATCCGGTGGACATAGGTCTCGGGTTCATTGGGGATGTCAAAATTGACCACATACCTGAGTTGGTCGATATCGATGCCCCGCGAGGCAATATCCGTTGCAACCAGTACACGAACATTTCCCTCCTTAAAATCCTGGAGGGCTTTTTGCCGTTGGTTCTGGGATTTGTTCCCGTGAATGGCTGCTGCCCGGATGCGTTTCTTGTTAAGGGTTCGGCAAATCCGGTCTGCGCCATGTTTGGTCCGTGAGAAGAGTAGCACCTGGTCCAGGTCTTCATCCTGCAGGATATGGAGCAGGAGCTCATTCTTGCTGGATTTATTGGTTTGGTAGAGGTACTGCTGAATGGTTTCCGCCGTGGAGGAAACCGGGTTCACCGATACCTTGAACGGGTCCGAAAGGATTTTCCGGGAAAGGTCCACGATATTGTCGGGCAGGGTGGCTGAAAAGAACAGGGACTGCCTGTTGGTGGGCAGTTTGGCAAGGACCTTCCGGATATCGTGAATAAACCCCATGTCCAGCATGCGGTCTGCCTCATCCAGGACAAAATACTCGATATTGCCCAGGTGGATAAAGCCCTGGTCCATCAGGTCCAGCAGCCTTCCGGGGGTGGCCACCAGGATGTCGACCCCCCTGCCAAGGGCTTCGGTCTGTTTCTGTTGGTTTACCCCACCGAATATGACCGTGTTCCTGACCTGTGTAAAACGTCCATAGGCGCTCAGGCTTTCCCCGATCTGCAGGGCGAGTTCCCTGGTGGGGGTCAGGATAAGGGCCCGTAACGGACGTTTGCCTCTGTGCTGCTGCCGGTCCTGTGCAATTTTCTGCAGGATAGGAATGGCAAAGGCTGCCGTCTTCCCGGTACCCGTCTGGGCACTGGCAAGGATATCCCTGCCATCCAGCAGGTGCGGGATCGCCTGTGCCTGTATCGGTGTGGGGGTTGTGTAATTTTCTTCTTTAAGCGCCTTTTGGATAGGCGTAATCAATTCCAGTTGTTCAAATGTCATCGTAATGGATATTGTGATTCCATTCGAGTCTGTTTCCTGGAACCTTGTTTATAAATGAAGCGGCAAAGGTAGGTGAATAAACCGGGGCAGTGACTATTAATCTCACTTATTACCTATCAGCAATTTATTGCCACAACAAAATGACTGCGGGATGCGGGGATGGTTCCTGGTCCTTTTACCCCAAACCATATGCCAAATGCCAACTGCCCAATGCCAACTACCAGCTCCACCCCCTCCTTAACATCCTTTTAAGAAATGAAAAAACCCATTTTACTACCTTTAGGCGCTAACTAAGTCAAACGATTCATGAAGCAAATTTTTTTTCCACTGATGCTGCTGGCAACCTTTTCCCTAAGCGCACAGGAATTCAATATGAAACTCGCGGGAGATCTGAAGCCCCGCAATATTGGACCTGGCGGGATGAGTGGCCGGGTTACGGCCATCGATGTGGTTACCTCTGAGCCGGACATCATGTATGTAGGAACCGCATCCGGCGGACTTTGGAAATCCGCCTCCGGGGGTATCAAGTGGGAACCGATCTTTGACAAAGAGGTAACGGCATCCATCGGGGCCGTGGCCATTCAGCAATCAAACCCTTCCGTTCTCTGGGCAGGCACCGGGGAAGGGAACCCCCGGAATTCCCTGAACGGGGGCTACGGTATTTACCGATCTCTGGACGCAGGCCGCTCCTGGCAGCTGATGGGGCTTGAGCAGACACGACATATTCACCGGATCATTATAGATCCTACAGACCCCAACACAATCTATGTGGGGGCCATAGGCTCCCCGTGGGGGGAACACCCGGAGCGGGGGGTCTATAAAACATCGGACGGAGGCGAAACCTGGGAGAAAATCCTATTTGTAAACAACAGGACCGGAGTAGCCGATATGGTCATGGACCCGACCAACCCCAACAAACTCCTGGTCGCAATGTGGGAACACAAGCGGGACCCGTGGTTTTTCAAATCCGGCGGTCCCGGATCCGGGCTCTATATGACCCATGACGGGGGCAGGACCTGGAAACACCTCACTGAAAAAGAGGGACTTCCCGGCGGAGACCTTGGCCGTATTGGACTGGCGATAGCCGGTGGCAAGCCTGATATCGTCTACGCCCTGGTGGAGGCTAAAAAAAATGCCCTCTACAAATCCGTGGACGGCGGCTTTTCCTGGAAGAAAATAAATGACAGGGATGACATTGGCGACCGTCCTTTTTATTACTCGGACATCTTTGTGGACCCTGAAAACGAGAACCGTGTCTATTCTGTCTTTACCTACGTGAACGTATCCGAGGACGGGGGCCGGACTTTCGGCCAGCTGATGCCGGCCTACGGAGTGGATAACGGGGTTCACCCGGACCACCACGCATGGTGGATCCACCCTACGGACGGACAATTTATGATAGACGGAAACGATGGGGGGATGAACATCAGCAGGGACGGTGGCAGGACCTGGCGATTTATCGGGAATCTTCCGGTGGGTCAGTTCTACCACGTGAGTGTGGATAAGGAATACCCGTACAATGTGTACGGCGGGATGCAGGACAATGGTTCCTGGAGGGGGCCTGCCTATGTCTGGCGTGCCCAGGGCATCCGGAATTCCTACTGGCAGGAAATTGCCTTCGGGGATGGGTTTGACGTGGTTCCCGATCCTGATGATTCCCGCTACGGCTACGCCATGAGCCAGCAGGGTTATGTCCGCCGGTACGACTGGAAAACAGGGAATGATTACACCGTTCGTCCCACGGCCCCGGATGACACGACCCGCCTGCGCTTCAACTGGAACGCAGCCATTGGCCAGGACCCTTTTGACAACAGCACTGTTTATTTCGGAAGCCAGTTCGTCCACAAGAGTTCCGACAAGGGGCTTACCTGGGAGGTGATCTCCCCAGACCTTACCACCAATGACCCTGAAAAACAAAAGCAAGGTGACAGCGGGGGGCTCACCATGGACGCCACGGGAGCGGAAAACCACTGTACCATCCTGGTTATTGAACCCTCCCCGGTGGAAAAAGAAATGCTTTGGGTGGGCACAGATGATGGCCGTGTCCACTTCACCCAAAACGGAGGCCAAACATGGACTGAGGTGACCGGTAACATCAAAGGGCTGCCCAAGGGCAGCTGGATCCCTCAGATCAAGGCTTCCACGAGAAACAAAGGGGAAGCCCTGCTGGTGGCGAATGATTACCGCCGGTACAACTATACGCCCTATGCCTGGCGTACCCGTAACTACGGTAAGACCTGGGAGCGCATCGTGGATGCGGAGGATGTAACCGGCTATACCCTTTCCATCCTTGAAGATCCGGAAAACCCAAACCTGATGTTCCTGGGGACGGATGACGGCCTATATTTTTCCATGAACGCCGGAACTTCCTGGCAAAAGTGGACCCACGGGTTCCCGACGGTTTCCGCCAAGGACCTGGTGATCCACCCGCGCGAGCACGACCTGGTGATCGGTACTTTCGGCAGGGCCTTCTGGGTGCTGGACGACATCAGGCCGCTAAGGGCCCTTGCCGGAGACCCCGGAATCCTGAGCAGGGAGGTCAGCCTCTTCCCCACTCCCACGGCATATCTTGCCGCCTATCAACAGCCCAGCGGGAGCCGGTTTGGAGCCGATGCACTCTTCAACGGGGAAAACAGGAAAGAAGGTGCCATGATCACATACTACCTGAAAGAGGGCGGCAAAGAAAGGGAGCCCGCGAAAAAATCTTCAGAGGACAAAGAAGAAACAGCAGAAGCCACCCAGACAAAGGATTTCGATAAAAAAACAAGGGACAGCGTATTTTTGAAGGTATATGACGGGGACCGGCTTATCCGGACACTGAAATTCAAAACCCCCGATTCTGCCGGCCTACACAGGGTTTATTGGGAACTGGATGAAGCCGGCCCTGACCGTCCCTCCCGCTCGCTCAGCAGCCGAAACAGCGAACGTGGCGGAGTTACCGTGAGGCCCGGCACCTACCGCCTTGTTCTTGAACTCGGGGAAGCCAGGGACGAAACCACGGTCACGGTCCAGACGGACCCGAGATTGAAAGCCGACCCTAATGCCCTGGAAGCGCGATATACCACCACCAAAAAACTGGACGGATATATGCAGGCCGCGGCAGATGCGGTGAAACAGCTTTTGCAGAGCAAAAAAATAGCCTCCCAGTACCAGAAAGAGCTGAAGGAATTGGATAAGGAAAAATACAAAGAGCAGATAGAGGCTGCCCAGGAGATCTCCAGGGAGATCGATTCGCTGGTGGCTTTGTATCTTGGCAAGGAGGACAAGCGGCAGGGGATCACCAGGAACTCCGAGATGACGGTAGTCCAGCGGATTTACACCGCCTATGGGTATGCGGGAAGCCGTCCGGCAGAGATGACCGCAACCGAGGAGCGACTCCTGCAATATGCCGAGGCCGATCTTAAAAAGGCGCTTTCGGGCACCAATGCCTTCTTTGCCAACCGCTGGAAGGAGTATCAGAAAGCCATGGAAGGCCTTGACCTTTCACCATTCAAAGAAATCAAAACCCTGAGGCTGGATTAAGCCCAAAATCACAAACAACCATGAAAAAACTCATACTGGCCACGGGGATGACCCTGGCATTACTCAGCTGCAAACAGGAGACCAAGGAGCCAACTCTGGCAGAGACCCTGCAGTCCTACACCATCGAGCAGATGATGGACAATGAAAATGTCGGAGGCGGCAGCTTCTCCCCGGATAAATCCAAATTGCTCGTCCACAGCAATCGCTCCGGGATCTACAACCTCTATACGGTGCCGGCCGCAGGAGGGGAATTCAAGCCCGTAACTGCCTCGGACAGTTCTTCGGTCTTTGCCATCTCCTATTTTCCGGAAGACGAACGGATACTTTTCAGGATGGACAACAACGGGGACGAGATCTACCACATCTACCTGTTGGATGAAGGCGGAACTCACAAAGACCTAACACCCTGGGAAGGCGCGCGTTCTTTGTTCCGGGGGTGGTCCGAAGACCAGAAAGCATTTTACATTGCCTCTAACAGGAGGGATCCAAGATACAATGACCTCTACAAGGTAGACCTCCAAACATTGGAGCCCGCAATGCTCTATGAGAACATCGAAGGGTATGGGATCGGTTCAATTTCCCACAATGAACGATACCTGGTCCTTTCCAGGCCGGTTTCCAGAGATGAGGTCGATCTGTTTCTGCTGGATTTGAGTACCCAGGAAATCACCAGGATCAACGAAAATCCGGCTTCGAATGAAGATCAGGATTTTACGCCGGATGACAGCCGGTTGCTGTACACCACTGATGAGGGCTCTGAATATGCCTATCTGATGGTATACAATCTCCAAACCGGCGAACACACCAAGGTAATGGAACGCGATTGGGATATCTGGGGAAGTTACTTTACCGAAAAGGGAACCTACCGGGTGACTACCATAAATGAGGATGCAAAGAACACGATCGAAATCGAGGTAGTGGATTCCGGAGAACCCCTTGATCTAAATGCACTGCAAGGAATGAACATTACAAGTGTTGGGTTCTCCAGGGATGAATCCAAATTGCGGTTCTTCGCCGGGGATTCCAACAGCCCTTCCAACCTTTTTGTCTATGATCTTGATACAAAGGAGGTTCATCAGCTTTCAGATGTCCTGAACCCGGAGATCGATCCTGAACACCTTGTCAAGGCAGAAGTGGTTCGTTTCCCGTCTTTTGACGGGCTTGAGATCCCGGCCATTTATTACAAACCCCATCAGGCCTCTGAGCAGACCCCAGCCCCTGCCCTGGTATGGGTGCACGGCGGGCCCGGAGGGCAATCCCGGCAGGGGTTCAGCCCGCTTATCCAGTACCTGGTCAACCACGGGTATGCTGTCCTGGCTGTAAATAACCGGGGTAGTACGGGCTATGGCAAGACATTTTATCAGGGGGACGACCAGAATCACGGTGACAAGGACCTCAAGGATTGTATTGCCGGGAAAGACTGGCTCGCCCAGCAAAGCGTTGTCGAAGGTGACAAGATCGGGATCATAGGAGGTTCCTATGGAGGGTACATGACCATGGCTGCCCTTACTTTTGCCCCGGAGGAATTTGACGTGGGGGTAAATATCTTCGGGGTCACAAATTGGATTCGTACCCTGAGATCAATCCCCGCCTGGTGGGAAGTGGGTCGAAAGGCGCTCTATACAGAAATGGGGGATCCCTACAGCTCAGACTCCGTCCGCCTTAGGGCCATCTCTCCCCTATTCCACACCGAGCAGGTCACCAAGCCCCTGATCGTGCTTCAGGGCTCCCAGGACCCGCGCGTACTGCAGGAGGAATCCGACGAAGTTGTGGCGGGTGATCGCAAAAATGGGGTACCGGTGGAATACGTCCTCTTTGAGGATGAGGGCCATGGGTTCCTCAAGAAGGAGAACCAGATTGAGGGATACAGCAAAATCCTCGGTTTCCTGGACACCTACCTGAAAAAGGACCCTGGCACCCCTATCCGGGACGACGCCATGGAAGGGGCGAAGGTAGAATCTGAATAACATCCTGGGCGGATAGATGGTACAAAAAACGCTAAAGAAACGGGTAGCCCGGACAGGCCTGCTTTTCGGCCTGTTCATGCTTTTCAGTGGTGCGCTTACAACGCTGACCGCCCAGCAGACAGGGGAAGATGAACTTGGTGGGTGGTATATGTATTTTGGGACTAACCGGCTTTCGGATCGATGGAGCCTGCACACGGAAGCACAGTGGCGCCATTACGAGTGGCAGGGGAATTTCAACCAGCTTTTGCTGAGAACCGGGATGAACTACCATATTGACGAAGGGACCCTGGCCACCTTTGGGTATGCCTATATCGGCACGGATCCAACCTTTGAGGACACCCCTGCTCAGGATGGTT
>SBFL01000150.1 GCA_006227965.1 Bacteroidota bacterium
TTCCCGCCCGGGTTTCTGAATTGAGCTGCCGGATGGCCTGTTTGTCTTTGCTGTAAATGTAAAGCGCCAGGGGCCGTTCACGCTGGTTGATAAAGGAAATGGCTTCTTCAACCCCGGAGACCGTTACAATAGGGAGGATAGGCCCGAAGATTTCTTCTTCCAGCAGGCGGGCATCTTCAGGGACCTCTTCCAGGAGGGTAGGCTCAAAGAACCGCGTCGTTTGATCAACGGCTCCTCCATACAGGATTTGCGCGCCGCGTGCGGTGGCATCCCGGAGCGATTCCGAAAGGCGGTGCAGGTGTTTGTCATTGATGATCCGGGCATAGCTGTCAGAGGATTCGGCTTTTCCCTGAAAAAAGCCGTCTAGCTGGTCAATAAGTGCCTTTACCAGCGCCTCCCTGGCATTCTCAGTGACCAAAATGTAGTCCGGGGCTACACAGATCTGGCCTGCATTCAGGCATTTACCCCATGCCAGCCGCTTGGCCGCAGTCTCCACCTCTGCGGTCTCATCCACAAAGGCAGGGGATTTCCCGCCCAGTTCCAGGGTTACGGAACTCAGGTGGCGGGAGGCCGCCGCCATGACCAGTTTGCCCACGGCTGGGGACCCTGTGAAAAAGATATGGTGGAACGGCAGTTCCAGCAACGCCTGTGCGGTGGCCACTTCTCCCTGCACCAGGGCTATTTCGGCAGGGTCGAAAAGATCTTCGATGATCCTCTGCATTAGCTGGCTGGTGGCCGGAGTCGCTTCCGAGGGCTTGAGGATGCAGCAGTTTCCCGCGGCAATAGCCGAAACCAGAGGACCGAAAGTAAGGTTGACCGGAAAGTTCCAGGGGGAAAGGATAAGGCAAACACCCTTGGACTCGTATTGGACAAAGGACCGGGACCCGATCATGGTCAGCGGGCTGTTCACCCGCCTGGGCCGCAGCCAGTCCTGAAGGTTTCGCTCTGTATGCCGTATTTCGGCCAGGACTGGATAGATTTCCGTCAGGTCCGTTTCAATAAAGGGTTTTTTGAAATCAGAGTAGAGGGCCTCCCGGATCGATTGCCGATACGTGTGCTCCAGCGCTTTGCTGAGTGCCTTAAGCTTGGAGAGTCGTTCCTTTCGGCTGTGCTGACCTACCTCCAGGTACCGGCCCATTTGTTGTTGAAACAGCCCCTGATATGGATTGGCATTCCCGTTCATGATGTTTGTTTTTGCACGTTTTGGGACGCCTTTTTTCCCAGGATGTCCTGAATGATGATTCCTGCATGTTGCCTGGAATTCTCGATAAACCATTTATGGGTTTCCATCCCCCCGCATATGACCCCTGCCAGATATAACCCGGGGACATTGGTCTCCATGGTCTGGGGATCGTAGGAGGGAAGCCTTTTTTCATCATCTGAAAGGTGGATTCCCGCCGCCTGCAGGAAGGTGAAGTTGGGTTGGTACCCCGTCAGGGCCAGCACAAAATCATTTGGCAGTGTTTTTTCTCCATCCGGGGTTTGTATGAGAATCTCCCGTGACCGGATCTCGGAAACCGTACTGTCGAAAAACGCCCTGATGCTTCCTTCCTCAATCCTGTTCAGGATATCCGGGCGAACCCAGTATTTGACCCTTTGCCCTATTTCGGGGCCCCTTACGATCATGGTTACCTCGGCACCCTTCCTCCAGCATTCCAGGGCAGCATCCACGGCGGAATTGCTCGCCCCCACAACTGCCAGTTTCTGACTGGCATAAAAGTGAGGGTCCTTGTAGTAGTGGGACACCTTTGGAAGATCCTCACCCCGGACGTCCAGGCGGTTCGGCAAGTCGTAGAAGCCCGTCGCGATAATTACATGTTCTGCCCGGTAACCGCCTCGATCCGTTTCCACGTAAAACCCTTCGGCCTCACGTCGCACTTTGCTGACCTTTTCAAAGAGGTGGATATTGAGCTGGCTGGAGGTCACGATCCTCCGATAGTATTCAAGGGCCTCGTTCCGCTTGGGCTTGGCCTCTTTGCTTATAAAGGGGATTTCATCGATTTCCAGTCTTTCCGAAGAAGAAAAAAACTGCATGTTCACCGGATAGTTGAAGAGGGAATTGACAATGGGCCCTTTTTCCAGGATGAGATAGGATATCCCCTTCTTCTTGGCTTCCAGACCACAGGCAATGCCAATGGGCCCGCCTCCGATGATGATCAATTCCATAGTGCTGCGTGTTTTTCTTTGCTAGGGTCCCTGCAAAATTAGCCAATAAACATGGAAAGGTGGTATTCCCGTCCGGACATATCCCAAAAGGAATGATAATTATCATACTTTTTCGAAGGTAGAAATGGGATATTTAATCCAGTGAATTTCTAATACCCTCTGTTATGAGTCTTCCCGATCGCATCCCGGTTTCCAGCATCATGACCACCCAGCTGGTAGTCCTCAATACCACGGACAGTTTGGAAAAGGCCGAACATTTGTTCAAAAAACACCGCATCCGGCATATCCCTGTCATTGAGGGCCAGCAGCGGATTGTTGGGATGCTCAGCCTGACCGACCTGTTGCGGATCAGCTTTGCCGATGGGGCTTACGAGGATGAAGAAGACATAGAAACAGTGGTGTATGAGATGTTCTCCCTGCCCCAGGTAATGGCCAAGAATGTGAAGACCGTAGCCCCCGATACGACTATCAAAGAGGTAGCTGAACTATTGGCCAAAGAAGAGTTTCACGCCCTTCCGGTGGTGGAAGAAGGGCACCTTGTGGGAATAGTGACTACCACAGATCTGATCAAATACCTGCTGAATCAGTATTAACAGGCTTCCACGGATGCCAGGGCGGCAATTGTGCCCGCCGGGTCGTCCGAACCGAAGACAAAGCTGCCAGCAACCAGGACATCCGCCCCGGCTTCCAGCAGGGGCGTAGTGTTTTCGAGGGTTACCCCCCCGTCCACTTCAATGAGGGTTTTTAGTCCCTTTGAATCAATCAGGGTACGGAGGTCCCGAACCTTTTCATAGGTGTTCTTGATAAGCGACTGGCCCCCGAATCCTGGGTTGACACCCATCAGGCAGACCAGGTCTGTAACCTCCAGACAGTATTCCAACAGGGTGGCCGGGGTATGTGGGTTCAGGGCGACCCCCGCCTTCATTCCGGCCGCCCGAATAGTTTCAAGGGTCCGGTGCAGGTGGGGACAGGCCTCATAGTGAACGGTAAGGTTATCAGCCCCCAAATCTGCAAAGGTTCGAATATACCGGTCCGGATCCACGATCATCAAATGTACGTCAAGGGGTTTTTTGGCGTGCTTCCGTATGGTTTTGATCACAGGCATCCCATAGGAAATGTTGGGGACAAAGAGCCCGTCCATCACATCGATATGGTGCCAGGTGGCCTGGCTCTGATCCACCATTTCCACGTCGCGCTGAAGGTTCCCGAAGTCCGCGGATAATAGAGAAGGGGCGATTTTGGCAGATTTCAATTCTTTCATGATTTCCGTTTACACAAAGGTACTGTTTTTGACAATTTCT
>SBFL01000041.1 GCA_006227965.1 Bacteroidota bacterium
CTGGAACTCTATATACTCAAAGTTGAACTGGTCATCCTTGTAATTGAAAACCGGGGTCTCATAGGAGGTTTTGAAAACAGGGCGGGAGGATTGCAACTGGATGGTCGCCTGAAAACGGCTCGATTCAAAGTTGGTCACGGTAATAAAAATCCGGCAATTCAAACGTTCGTTTTCCCGGAACACCTGGTTGGTCCAGCGGGTTTTGTTTATAAATTCCGTAAGGGAACGCTCCAGGGTGGTAATCACCTGCTGGTTGGTCTGGGATACCTGATCCGAATTGACCGTTACGGTACAATTCAGCTCCTGTGCCTTAAGCGGCAGCAGGCACAGCAAAACGGCCAAAACGGCAAATGCATTATTTCGGAAGGCGTTTGTGTATCTCATGCATTATATCCCGGGCTACCTCGGCCTTGGTTTTTAATTCAAACGGCGTAATCGTAAAATTCTTGTCTATAAAGGTTACTTTGTTGGTGTCTGAGCCAAATCCGGCCCCGGAATCCTTTAGGGAGTTCAGTACGATGGCATCCAGGTGCTTGTCCTGAAGCTTTCCTTTGGCAAAATCCAGTTCGTTTTGCGTTTCCAGTGCAAATCCCACCACATATTGTGTGGTTTTTTGTTCGCCGAGCGCCTGTATGATGTCGGGGTTCCGAACGAGCTTTAATTCCAGTGACTCCCCTTCCTTCTTGAGTTTCTCCCTGGCCTGTCTTTCAGGTCTGTAATCTGCCACGGCAGCCGCACCGATAACCACATCCATTTCAGGGAAGGCGTTAACGGCCTGGGTATACATCTCCAGGGCAGAGGTAACCCGGATCAGCCGGACTGACGGATCGGCCTGAAGGTGGGTGGGGCCGCTGATCAATGTTACGGAGGCGCCAAGCTCAAGGGCGGCTTCCGCCAGGGCAAAACCCATCTTGCCCGTGGAATGGTTCCCGATAAAGCGAACAGGATCAATGGCTTCATGGGTGGGACCGGCCGTAATGAGTATGTTCATACCTGTAAGGGGTTGCCCGGCACGCAGGTAATTTTCCATATAGGCCACGATATCTTCGGGCTCCGCCATACGTCCTTCCCCGTGAAGACCGCTGGCCAGCTCGCCCTCCCCTGCCGGGATGATCCCATGGCCATATTCCTCCAGGGTGTCCAGGGTTTTCCGTGTTGCCGGGTGCCGATACATATCCAGATCCATGGCAGGGGCAATCAGCACAGGGCATTTGGCGGACATGTAACAGGCCAGAAGGAGGTTGTCACAGGTGCCTGAAGCCATTTTGGAAAGGGTGTTCGCCGTAGCCGGGGCGATAAGCATCAAATCTGCCCAAAGGCCGAGCTCCACATGGTTGTTCCAGTCGGTAAGCCCCTCTTCTTCCCGTACAAAACTGTGAAGCACCTCATGTTTGGACAGGGTGGCCAGGGTAAGGGGGGAAACAAAATCGCCGGCGCTTTCGGTCATAACGATCCGAACCTCGGCACCGGCTTTTATCAATAAACGGGTAAGAAAGGTTGTCTTATAGGCAGCAATACCCCCGGTAATGCCCAAAAGGATACGCTTGGAAGACAGCATCTTATTCCGGGTCTTTCTCCGTATTGCGGTGGTAGATCTTATCTTCAAGCCATTCCTGTATGGCCAGGGCGTGCGGCTTGGGGAGCTTTTCGTAAAACTTGGACACCTCGATTTGTTCCTTGTTTTCAAAGACTTCCTCCAGGCTATCGCTGTAGGTGGCGAATTCCTCCAGTTTTTCCAGGAGTTCCTTTTTGATCTCCGCATTGATCTGGGAGGCTCTTTTGGATACGATGGAAATAGCCTCGTAGATATTGTCGGTCTTTTCATCAAACTCATCCCGGTTGACGGTGACCGTGGTGATCGGGGCTTTGGAATTTTTTAGATCGTTCATATTCATTTTGCCAATTTTTCAAGTTGCTGATATGCATTAATTTCTTCCTGAAGTCGCTCGTAAAGCTCCTGGGCATCTTCCGAGAATTGGGTCTCGGGAAAATTCCGTATCAGGCTGTTGTAGGCGGCGAGTGCCTGGTCAAGCCGCTCTTTCCTCTTGCTGAACGTACTGTTGACAGCCAGGGTAGTTGAGGCACTGAATTTCAGGAAATAGGCCTCTTCCCGATATACCGAACCGGGGTGATCGGAAATAAAATTTTCGAGGGCCGCAATGGCCGAAACATTGTAATCCAGCACATAATACTTGCCCAGCTTGACGAATTGCTTACCGATTTCAAAGGCTTTTTTCTCCTTTTTGGTCGTCAGTTCCTGCGCCATGGCGTTCGCTTCCTGCAGGTACTCGGAATCCGGATACGAATTGATAAACAATTGCAGCTTGGTCAGGGCCTTGTCGGTATCGGTCTGGTCCAGGGAATATCTCGGGGAGAGCAGGTAGTAGCTCTTAGCTCCCAAAAAGCTGGCCTCATCCGCCCTGTCACTCCTTGGATACGATTTGAGGAACCGTTCAAACTGATAACCGGCAAAATTGTAATCCCCGATCTGGTAATAGCTGTCTGCCAGGAAGAACTGAACCCGCTCCCCCTGTGGCTTTCCCACAAACTGGGGGGCAATTTGCTCAAACAGGCGATTGGAGCGTTTGAAATCTCCCTTATCGTAAAGTTTCTGGGCGAATTCGTACTTCTTGGACACATTGGTCTCCTTCAGCATTTTCTGATACTCACTGCATGAGGTCAGGAAAATTCCAAAGAGTACCAAAGAACCGTAACGGGCTATTTTCCAAAACATTTGGCAAAAGTAGTCAAATTCACGGAATATAAAACGGCTCTTTGACCCGAAACGCACCTGCAGGAAGGCCTAAAACCCATCTTTTGTCTAAATTTTAACGAAAATCCCCCACGGGCAGCTGATTGTCCAGAAAATACCCAATGGTCTCAGCTAAGGTCTCACTGGCCGATACCAGCGGCAGGCGAACCCCTTTATCACAAATCCCCAGATGGTGAAGAAGCGCCTTGATCCCCGCGGGGTTCCCTTCCCGGAAGATCAGTTCCACAAGGGGCTCAATACGCTGGTGCACTTCGAAGGCCTCAGATTCCCTGCCCTCCAGGGCAAGGCGGACCATGTTTGAGAAAATTTGCGGGATCCCCTGACCCAACACCGAGATAACTCCTGCCCCCCCGTCAAGGACAGTGGGCACTGCTGTGAGATCGTCCCCGGAAATCACCAGAAAATCTTCCGGAGCCTCCCTGAGGAGGACGCGGATCTGTTCCATGTCCCCGCTGGCCTCTTTAATGCCAAGGACCTTCCCCCCCACGGATGCCAGGCGAAGAACGGTGTCGGGCAGCATATTGCTCCCGGTTCGGCTGGGTACGTTGTAAAGGATAAGGGGAAGGGGGCTGATTTGTGAAAGCGTTTGAAAATGCTGGAAGATCCCTTCCTGCGTGGGACGGTTGTAGTACGGGGAGACCGAAAGAATGGCCTGGTACCCGTCAAGATCCGTCTGCTGCATTT
>SBFL01000250.1 GCA_006227965.1 Bacteroidota bacterium
ATCCACACGGTGCACATCCCTGTTGAGGAGTCCGCCCCGGTCAAGTTCCGCCAGGATTCCCATAATGCCCCCTGCCCGGTTTACATCTTCAATATGATAGCTGGAGCTGGGTGCAACTTTGCTCAATACCGGGGTGTAACGTGAGAGTCGGTCAATATCCTTCATAGTAAAGTCAACTCCCGCTTCATGCGCAATGGCCAGAATATGCAACACCGTATTGGTGGAACCCCCCATGGCGATATCCAGGGTCATGGCATTTTCAAAAGCTTCATAGCTGCCAATGGATCGGGGAAGCACTTTTTCATCCCCCTCTTCATAGTAGGTCCTTACATTCTCAATCAGCTGGAGGGCGGCTCTTTCAAAAAGCTTCTTTCTTTCCACATGTGTGGCCACAACAGTCCCGTTGCCCGGAAGGGCCAGACCGATTGCTTCGTTCAGGCAATTCATGGAGTTGGCCGTGAACATCCCCGAACAGGAACCACAGGTGGGACAGGCCAGTTTTTCTATACGGGCGATCTTTTCATCGCTCACCGTTGGATCGGCGGCCAAAACCATGGAATCCACCAGGTCCAGGGCCGTATCCCCGTCACGCCCTGCCTCCATGGGTCCGCCGGAAACGAAGATCACCGGGATATTCAGCCTCATGGCTGCCATCAGCATGCCCGGAGTGATCTTGTCACAGTTGGAGATACAGAACAGGGCATCCACTTTATGGGCATTGGCCATATACTCGATGCTGTCGGCAATCAAGTCCCTGGATGGAAGTGAATAGAGCATCCCATCATGGCCCATGGCAATGCCATCGTCAATGGCAATGGTATTGAATTCAGCAGCGAAATAGCCCGCTTCGTCAAAGATCTGTTTTACCTCCTGCCCGATATGGTGCAGGTGGGCATGCCCGGGGACAAACTGGGTAAAGGAGTTGGCAATGCCGAAGACAGGTTTGCCGAACTGACTTTCTTTCATTCCGTTGGCCCGCCAGAGGCTTCTGGCTCCTGCCATCCTGCGCCCCATGGTACTGGTATGGCTACGATAGGGTATCTTCATCCTTTTCCCTGTTTCAATAAATTAAAAAAGCCATCCCCCGTCCTGAGAATGGCCATATATTTTTATCTGCAGAATACCATTCTCAGGCCTTACCTGGATCGATCACCAGTACAAGCACCACGAGAAGGATATGCAAAATGTTGTTCAACATAACTCTAAAACATGGTTCAAATATAGAGATAAAATCAATTCGCAAGCTTAATTCCTCAAAAAAATAACGATTTAATCTTCCTTATCCTCATCCTCTTCCAATTCGGAAGGTAACTCAAGGACTTCTCTGGATTCAAGGGGATCCAGCATTTCCACATTATGCAGTTTTCTTTCTATCTGCTTGGTACGGGTACCCCGGAGGGTCTCCAGGGAGCCCGAGGCCGTATGCAGCTGTTTCTGCACTTTGGATAATTGATCCGAGAATTTGCTGAATTCAGCCTTTACGGCGCCCAGGACATTCCAGACCTCACTGCTTCTTTTCTGCACGGCCAGGGTCCTGAATCCCATATGCAGGCTGTTCATGAGGGCCGACAGGGTGGTCGGACCGGTAATGGTGATCTTGTATTTACGCTGCAGGGTCTCAAAAAGGCCCGGATGCCTGAGCACCTCGGCATAGAGGCTCTCCACCGGCAGGAACATAATTCCAAAATCCGTGGTGTGCGGCGGATCGATGTACTTTTCACTGATCTCCTTTGCAAAACCCTCAACGGCCTTCACCAGGACCTTCTGGCAATTCTCTATTTCTGCAGGGTTCCCTCCTTCGTAGGCTGCGAGAAGGAGTTCGTACGGCTCCATGGGAAATTTGGAATCCACCGGCATCCATACATCTTCGTCACTGCTTTTACCCGGCAGTTTGATGGCGTATTCCACATGAGCCTGGCTGCCTTTCCTGGTGTTCACATTCTGGCTGTACTGATCCGGTGTGAGGACCTGCTCCAGGATGTTCCCCAGCTGGTACTCACCCAGCACACCCCTGGTTTTTACATTGGAAAGTACCTTCTTCAGATCGCCCACTCCGTTGGCAATATTCTGCATTTCACCTAATCCCTTGTGCACCAGTTCAAGCCGCTCGCTCACCAGTTTAAAGGATTCGCCGAGCCGCTTCTCCAGGGTGGATTGAAGTTTTTCATCCACCGTTTTGCGCATTTCGTTCAGTTGCCTGGTATTGTCTTCCCGGATATTTACCAGGTGCTTTTCAATCCGCTCCTGTATGAACTTCATATGATCGGCGGCCTGTTTATTGTTCTCCAGCTGCTGTTTGTTAAAATCCCCGAATTTCTGCCTGATCAGTTCGTTAAGTTCCCGGATGTTGGCGGTAAATTTCTCTTCGAAGGATAACAGGGAGCGGCTCAGTTCTTCCCTGTTGGCCTTGGCGCTCTCCTGGTTCTCTCTTCGGTTCCTTTCAAATTCATCCTTCAGGGTCTTTTCGTTCCGTTCCAGAACGGTTTCAAATTTCAGAATGGAGGTTCCAAGTTCCTTCAGATCCGCCCTGCCCTCCCCCGATGGTCGGTTCCTTATGACAAGAAACACATTAACAAGGGCCAGGAGAATTAAGATGCCAAGCAAAATTTCAGTCATGTTCCCGATTTTATACCTTAAAGATAGCACAATAGAAAAAAAGATACCTTTGTTATATGTCGGAAGAAAAGAAACGCTTTGTCTACAGCCTGGTTTTTCCCGGATTCTTCCTGCTGCTGCTATGGGCAGTAAAATTTGTTGAGATCAGCCTGGAACTTTCTTTTGTGGAAGGGGGTATATACCCCAGGAAATTGAACGGGCTGAAGGGAATTATTTTCTCCCCCATGATCCACGGGGACTGGAAGCACCTGCTGGACAATTCAGGACCGGCCTTCCTGCTCAGCCTTGCCCTCTTCTATTTTTACCGGGATATTGCCTATAAGATATGGGGACTGATCTACCTGATGGGGGGCATCCTCCTCTGGGGGGTAGGAAGAGAGGCCTACCACATCGGGGCATCCGGACTCATATACGGTCTGGCCGCCTTTCTTTTCCTGAGTGGTCTGATCCGCCGTGTGCGAAGCCTGACAGCCATCTCCCTGCTGGTTGTTTTCTGGTACGGGAGCATGGTATGGGGACTGCTGCCTTTCGACTTCGAGGTCTCATTCGAGGCCCATATATGCGGTGCGGTCTCCGGACTGGTGCTGGCTGTTGTTTACCGGGATCAGGGACCGGAACCTGAAAGGTCAGAGCTGGATGAGGAAGAGGATGAGGAAGAAGATCCCTTCCAGTCTTCCCTCAATATGGAATACATATGCTCATCCATCAGCATGCCATCCTTCATTACCGCCTTTCGGTGTATGGCCTCAGCCGCAAAACCGTTTTTTGCAAGGACCCGCATGGAGGCCGGGTTATTTTCAAAAATGCAGGCAAAAAGCCTTAGCCAG